>DJRI01000102.1 GCA_002440045.1 Ruminococcaceae bacterium UBA6364
GGTTCGATTCCGGCTCCATGCCGTTTGCGCAGCATCACTATCCGTTCGAGAACAAGGACGTGTTTGAAAAGCAGTTCCCGGCCGACTTCATTTCGGAGGCGGTGGACCAAACGCGCGGCTGGTTCTATTCGCTTCTTGCGATTTCTACGCTTATTTTTAACAAAGCGCCTTATAAAAACGTTATAGTTCTCGGCCATGTTCAGGATGAAAACGGTCAGAAAATGAGCAAGTCAAAGGGCAACGCCGTTGACCCGTTTGACGCGCTTGAGTCATACGGCGCAGACGCGATACGCTGGTATTTCTATACAAACTCAGCCCCGTGGCTTCCGAACCGCTTCCACGGAAAAGCCGTGACAGAGGGTCAGCGCAAGTTTATGGGCACGCTTTGGAACACATATGCGTTCTATGTGCTTTATGCTAATATAGACGAGTTTGACCCCACAAAATACAATATAAACGACTGCAAGCTTACGGTTATGGACAGGTGGCTTCTTTCAAAGCTCAATTCAGCCGTTGCTTCGGTTGACGATAACCTTTCTAATTACAGAATTCCCGAGGCGGCAAAGGCTCTTCAGGATTTTGTTGACGAAATGAGCAACTGGTACGTTCGCCGCGGCAGAGAGCGCTATTGGGCGCAGGGCCTTTCGGACGATAAAATTGCGGCTTATATGACGCTTTACACCGCGCTTGTTACCACTGCAAAAACAGCCGCTCCGATGATTCCCTTTATGGCAGAGGCTATTTACAGAAACCTTGTTTGCAGCGTTGACAAAAACGCCCCCGAAAGCGTTCATCTTTGCGACTTCCCGACCGTTCATACAGAGCTTATCGACAAAGAGCTTGAAAAGAATATGGATGAGGTTGTTGATATTGTCGTTCTCGGCAGGGCGGCAAGAAACGGCTCCAACATCAAAAACCGTCAGCCGCTCAACACCATGTATGTTCAGTGCGACAAAACGGTTGACGGCTACTTTGCCGATATAATCCGCGACGAGCTTAACGTTAAAAACGTTGATTTTGTAAAGGATGCTGGCACGCTTGTTTCGTATGTGTTCAAGCCCCAGTTAAAAACGCTCGGGCCGAAATACGGCAAACAGCTCGGCGAAATAAGAAATGCACTTGCTTCTCTTCCGAGTGAAGCAAAAGCACAGCTTGATAAAGACAAAAAGCTTACAATTTCGCTTTCTACGGGCGACATTGAACTTACGCAGGACGATTTGCTTATTGAAACAAAGCAAAAAGAGGGCGTGTTCACCGTCTCCGATAAGGGCGTTACGGTTGCGCTTGACACAACGCTCACACCCGAGCTTGTGGAAGAGGGCTTTGTTAAAGAGCTTATCAGCAAAATTCAGACAATGCGTAAAGAGTCCGACTTCAACGTAACCGACAGAATAGTCGTTACAATCGGCGGAAGCGACAAAGTGTTTGACATAGCAAAGAAAAACGAAAAAGCTATTTCAAATATCGTGCTTTCAAACGATATTATAAAGGGCAACGGCGAAAAAGAATGGGATATTAACGGCGAAAACGTTACGCTTTCCGTTAAGCGCGCATAAGAGTTCTATTATAAAAAACTTTCCCCGCAAACGGTATATACCGCCTGCGGGGAGATTTTTTATTCAGAAGCTGTTATTCGGCAGAACGCGACGTGCGGACGTGTTCATAAATAGGTTCAAGCTTTTCTTTTGTAAGGGGATATGCGAATTTATAAAGCAGGAATATAAGAGTATATGTAACCGCGGGGATAAGCGTGCACACCGTGAGTATTCCTTCGCTTACGCCCTCAACATAACCGGCGTTTGCCATAACGTCAACGTCATAGCCGACCTTTCCGAGAAGCATAAGTCCGCCGTAATCCGCGGCAGTCTGACCGAGCTTTCGGCAGAAGGTATAAACGGCATAAACAGCGCTTTCGTTTTTGATGCCCGTTTTATATTCCTGATAGTCTATTACGTCGGCAACAACAGCCCAGTTTGTGATTGAAACAAACGAATATCCGAAGCCGATGATGAAAAGAAGAATCATAAACAGCGCGGCATCGTCTCTTGAGGGCTTAATAACAAAGCAGGCTATTGCGGCTGCAGCCGAGAAAAACGCGCCGAGACCGCTAAGCTCTTTTTTGCCGTATTTTTTAACAAGCTTAGGAACAAACGGAATCATAAGCGCCATCGGCAAATACTGCGCTATCGTGCCTATTACCGAAAGGCTTGTGTTGCAAAAATAGTTTTTATAAAGATATTGGTTCAACGAAGCAAACTGAAGCTGACCGCTTATAAGAATACCCGTAAGCGCAAGCACAACAAACGGTCTGCTTTTTAACATTCCGCCGTAAATCTTTTTAAGGTCAACGTGCGGCTCGCTTTCGGAAGGGACGCGCTCTTTGGTTGAAGCAAAGCAGGCGTAATAAAAGATTATCGCACAAACAGCCATGGCAAGCGCAAAAAGGAACATACCCTTTGCATTTGCAACGTTATAGGTGTTGCCGCTTGAATCTTTAGCCTTTGTGTAAATTATAAACGGCGCAAGAAGAAGCGGTGCGGCGCCGCCTATGCCGCCGCCGATTGTTCTGAAGGTCGAAAGAAGCGTTCTGCCCTCGGGGTCGTCGGTTATAACAGAGGCGAGCGAGCCGAACGGAACGTTCATACCCGTATAAAGCATACCGAAGGCTATGTATGTGACATAGGCAAAAAGAAGTATGAGCCAGTCGGTATTTGTAAAGCGGCTTATATCAAAAAAGCACAAAAGCTGTGACAGAGCAAGCGGAATTGCAAGCCATTTAAGGTAAGAACGGTATTTTCCGTCTTTGTTCGGGCGTTTTTTTGCCACGATTGAACCCCACATGGGGTCGTTTATTGCGTCCCAAAGTCTTGTTGTAAGAAAAAGCGTTGCAACCTTTCCTGTGCCGATTCTTAAAACGTCGGTATAAAAAACCTTAAGGAACGACGAAACGTATGTAAGAACAAACAGGTTGCCCGCGTCGCCGAGCATATAGCCCATGCCCTCTTTTATGCCGATTTTGTTGGGATGAGCGTTTTGAGGCGCGGCGGCTTTTTTTGTTTTATCTTTCACTCCTATTACTCCTTTTTGCCGCAGGTTTTTCTGCGGTGTTTAATATACATATATTATGCATTAATATTTCCGAATTGTCAATCGCAGTTCAACCATTTCTTGCTAAAGAGTGCCTTGTGTGCTAAAATGTAAACAGTAAAAACGGAGGGCGCTTATGGAAAACAGAGATATTTTATTAAAAAAAGACGCGCTTGACATAATTTCATATGCAATAAAAAAAGCAGACCCTTATATTTCGACCGTGAGAACGCTTGAAGGCTTAAAGGACAGGTTGCCCAAAAGCGTTACCGTGTTTTCAATCGGAAAAGCCGCAGTGCCTATGGCAAACGCCGCGCAAAGCGTTTTAGGCGGCAGAATTAAAAACGGACTTGTTGTAACAAAATACGGTCACAAAAAGGGCTTTTCTTCAGAATATTTTGAAACGGTTGAAGCGGCGCACCCCGTAAGCGACGAAAACAGCGCCCTTGCCGCAGAAAAGGCAATCTCAATTGCAAAAAGTCTTAAAGAGGGCGACGCGCTTTTGGTGCTTCTTTCGGGCGGCGGCAGCGCGCTTTTTGAAAAAAGCATTCTTAATGAAGAAACGCAAAGGGATATAACAAAAAAGCTCCTTTCAAGGGGCGCCGATATTTATGAAATAAACGCAATAAGGCGCAGAATATCACTTGTAAAGGGCGGGGGACTTGCCGCATTCGCGTACCCCGCAAAGGTTTATACGGTCGCGCTTTCGGACGTTCTCGGGAACGACAAAAGCACAATAGCCTCGGGCATTACTTTTAAATCGCCCGACGACGGCAGGGAAATAATCGGTATTGTGAAAAAATATCTTCCCGAATACCTTGAGCTTTTCAGCGGCGGATTAAAAGATAAAGCCGATATGAAAATTAACGACGGCGGTTACTTTTTTGCGGGCGACATAACCTTGCTTGTGCTCTCTGCAAAAAAACGCGCCGAAGAGCTTGGATATACGGTTGAAAAGGTAAATATGAGCCTTACGGGCGAAGCGAAAGACGAGGCTTTAAGGCTTATAAAAGAAACGCCGAGAAACTTCGGGAAAAGAGCGTACATATACGGCGGCGAAACCGTGGTGACGTTAAACGGCGCGGGAAAGGGCGGCAGAAATCAGGAGATGGCGCTTAGTGCCGCAATAAATCTTAAAGGCGAAAGCGGAATTGTTTTTTCTTCGGTCGGCTCCGACGGGACGGACGGCCCCACCGACGCCGCCGGCGGCATAGTTTGCGGCAGCACATTTTTTGAAATGCAAAAAAACGGCGTTGACCCCGAAGAGGAACTGAAAAACAACAACTCATATTTCGCGCTGAAATCTGCCGGGGCGCTTGTTGTTACCGGCCCCACATGCACAAATGTAAACGATATTACGCTGATTCTTACAAATTACGGCGCAAAGTGAGTGTAATTTTAATAAATATATTGAAATTACATTACAAAGTATTGTATAATGCATTTAATAAAAGAGCCGTTATCGGCAAAAATATTAAATGGTGATTTATATGGAAATTAAGAGAGACGAATATTTGCAACGGCTGATTGTACGAAGACACAACGGTTTTATAAAGGTTATTACCGGAATACGCAGAAGCGGAAAGTCTTATTTACTCAACACCTTGTCAAAATAAATACTCCCGTTTTGAACATCAGCGCAGTTGCAGGAACGAACTGCAATAAACCGGTTGTATTACTGACAAAGGTACA
This sequence comes from Ruminococcaceae bacterium UBA6364, assembly GCA_002440045.1. Classification (GTDB taxonomy): domain Bacteria; phylum Bacillota; class Clostridia; order Oscillospirales; family Acutalibacteraceae; genus DTU089. The sequence continues at coordinate 4,780 of DJRI01000102.1, forward strand.
TACACCATTGTTGCCGAATTTGCCGGACAGGGTTCTGACAGTTGATGGGAAAAACCGAAGTCCGGTGCAGGCCGGATTTCTTTTGATTACTGCATCAAGTCATAAAAGGCTTGTTACTGCCCCGATACTAACCGCAATTATAACAGGTTGCTTTTAAACTGAACAAAATTGAACAAAATCCCGAAAACACTGCGTTTCGGGTGGTTGCAAATTGCACAAAAATATTGTATAATACATACAATACGTGTTCGCTTTGCGGATACAAAAACATTTTTGCGGGTGATATATTTGAAAAATCCTGTCAAGTTTTTCTTTTCAAAAGAGGCAGAAGAGGGCTATGTGCCTAATTTTGACCTTTTAGCCCATTCGGCGGGGCTTTGCGGTCAGAATATGACGTATTCCTTTGTTGCCGGCTGGTGGTTCACTTTTTGCATCGACATTCTCGGAATCGACCCCAAAAAGGTGGGCATTATAACATCTGTCAGCAGACTTTGGGACGCTGTAAACGACCCGTTGATAGGCTCTCTTGTTGACAAATTCAGGTTCAAAAGCGGCGAAAAGCTCAGACCGTATACCCTGATAACGCCACCGATAATCGGTATTTTGTCGCTTCTTATGTTCGTCAACTTCCGCTTTGCCCCGGGTATAATTCTGGCGCTTATGATGGTTCTTTACTTTTTTTGGGACCTTACATATTCGTTTCAGGATGTTGCCCTGTGGGGACTTATAGCGGTTTCGTCGCCGCACTCCGAAGAGCGCACGCGCGTTGCACAGTGGATTTCGATAGGCGCGGGCGCGGGCGGCGCGCTTGTAGGGCTTTTTCCGAATCTTCTCGGCGACAACATTCTTAATGCATTTCACACAACGGCTGCCACAATGTATCTTGTCGGCGGACTCGTTTTCGGCTTGGGCGGCGAGCTTCTTTCAATGTCCGCCTACAGGCAAAAAGAGCGCATAAAAGCCGAAACCGAAAAAGCGGATACTTTAAAGGATATTTTTAACGGGCTTATGCACAACAAGGTGCTTCTTATAATTTCGCTTGCAAGATTTTTGCAGCAGGTAACGCCCGTGCTTGACTGGATACACTTTTTTGAAAGCAGCGTTTCGTATGACGTCGGCTCTGTTCACATCGACGGCGGCAACGCGCAATTCTTTTTCGGGCTTCTCACGGGAATCCCCGGAACGCTTTGTATGTTTGCCGCAACAAAAATAGTCGACAAAGTCGGCGGCAGAAAAAAGCTTTTGCTGTCTTCGCAGGTTGTCGCAATCGCCATGCGTATTATAGCGTATTTTGTCGGCTACAAGAGCATCGGCAGAATGGCTGTTGTTATGGTGCTTTATGCGGTTATGCAAATGCCCGCCATGATGATGGATATTTGCCACCGCTCACTGATTTCGGATTCGATAGATTACGTCGAATGGAAAACAGGCGTCAGAAACGAGGGCATTTCATTCTCGATACAAAACTTCATTTCAAAAATGCAGTCTGCCGTAACATCGCTTATAAAAGGCGGCATATTGTCGCTTCTTAAATACGACCAGACCATACCGCGCAAATATAACCAAAATGCTACCTATCTTAAGTGGCAGTGGCCGATATTTATGCTCGGCCCGGTTATAGGCGCTTTGATGTATCTTATTGTAATAAGCTTTGTTAAAGACGACAAGGCGCTTAAAGAGCGCGTTGAAAGCGAGCTTAAAGAGAGACGAAAACAGCTGGCTCTTGAGAAAAACGGCGAATCCGCCGAAGCGCAAGCTTAAAAATCAACATAATAATAAAAACGCACACGGCAAAATCAGCTCTTGCCGTGTGCGTTTTATAATCAGTGGTTAATTTTTGGGTCAGTCAACGCGCTCAATATAGCCGCTTATTGCTTCCGCATACATATTGTCGTCCGTAACGGGCTTGAATCGGCTGCCGTCGTAGCTGTCGCTGAATCCGTTTGTTGCTTTATAAACCTCGTTTGTGTCGGTGTCATAAACGCGCTCGTATCCGAGAATTGCGTCGCTCTGCTTTTGGCTCATAATGTCCTGACTTTTGTTGCGGCTCTCCCATGACGCCATAAAGCCGTCCATAGTGGCGTTGAAATTTGCGCTTATCTGCTTTGAAAGCGCAACCTTTTCGTTGCTTGCGTTGTTTGCGGCGCTGACAAAGCTGTCGGAATAATCAAGGGAACTCATGCATTTTGTGAGAAGGTCCTCCCACTCTATAAACGTATCTTTTACTGCTGTTATTGCCACCACGTTGTATGCCATATAATATCCGCCGTCAACGGTTTCAAGCTGATAGCCCGAAACATTGCCGTTTGTAATTGTGAAATTGCCGAAATCGGCAACAGAAGCCGCAAACAGGCCTTCGCCCTCTTTTGTGCCGTCCGAAAACGTTGCGCGCAAAAGCTCGTCGCCTAAAGAATATGATTTAAGAGGGCTTGTTGAAGGGAATCTTTCGGTTACGGCAAAATTATTGATTGTCGGAAACACATATCCTGCATATGAGGACTCTACCGCCGAAGCAAAGGCGACATATTGAGGGAAGATTTGGAAAAATCCTTCTGTAGACGGGTTTTGAAGCACAGCGGCTTTTGTGAAAAGCGCCGCCTGCGTGTTGCCCATATTGTAGTTTTGCTGCCACGCCGCTTTGCCGGCTTCGCTGTGAAGAAGAATATCTGCTTTAAGCAAAATAAACATCTGGTTTATCGGCTCTGCGGGGTCATAAACGCGAATGCTGTGATAAATGTTTGTGCCGCCCGAGGTCACTTTCCAGCCTTTCGGAATGGTCATGGTGAAATCGGCGGTTTCGTATTTTTCCGTTTCTGCCGATTTTGCCGTTGTTTGTGTTATTTTAATGTCCTTTTCGGTTTTTGCGGGCTTTTTTGTGCCTGACGGCGAGCTGCCGTCATTTATGCCGCCGCCACCGGAGCACGAAGCGCTCAAAACCAAAAGAACGGCGCAAAGCAAAATGCAGAAAAGCTTTCTTTTTTTGAATGTCATAGCTAACTCTCCTAAAATTAAATTTTTTATTGACCGAGGTAGTCGAAATAAAAATTTGAGCAATCATATTTTTGATATTTGCCGTAGCCGTCCGCCATAACCTCTTCAATAGGCAAAAGCGTGTAATCGGTTGTTATTACATGGCTTGTGCAAATGTTCAAAACATCGCCGTAATATTTGCTTAAAAGCTCTGCCTTGCGAAGCGTAACAGGGCAGTTAAGGTGCTGTGAAGCGGGGAAGTACGGAGAAACAGACCCGTCCGGCGCTTTTTGCGCGGCTTCGTCACTGTCAGAAAGCGGTTTTTGTGAATAAACAATTTCATAAAACGCACGGTCGGTCATAAGAATGTTTTTGTTAAAAAGTCTTATCGGCTTTTCATCGCCGATAAGCGACAAATCAAGGTCAAATGCTATGTATTCGCGCCAACCCATATCGCGGTACCAATTCCACCCGGTGGTGTCTTTGTCAAGATACTGAGCACTGAAAATAATGCTTACGCGGCCATCCGAAAAGGCAATCATCGGGAAAAAGTCACCGTATATTTTATCGGCATTCAAAAACTCGGCGGTGCAGTCGTTAAGAGTTTTTCCGTCCTGAGAATAGCGGTAAACCTTTTTGAAAAGCGGATATTTAGCTGTATCGAGGCTTGAAGACGAATAAGACGTTACGGGTACGGGCGAAGTCAGTTTATAAGCCGTGTTATCTTTAAAATATGCGGTGCAGTTTTCGCCGTCATATTCGGCTTCAAAATATAAAACATCGCTGCTCCCGGGAAGTGTGCCTACTTCAAGCACGTTTTTGCCGTTTGAAAGAGGGGCGTTGAAGTTGGCGCGATAAATTTTTCTGCCCGAAAGAAGAATTGCGTCAATATCCTTGCTGTAGCCGTGGTCAAGAAGAACGTCAAATTCGGCTTTTTTGTCGATAACGCCTTCACCGCCGATAACTTTTTTATAGTCGGAAGCGTTGAAAGCTATGCCGCGGCGTTTTAAAAGCTCTTCTTCAAGCGTTTTCGGCTCGGAAGTAATGCTTGCCGCAGTGGTTCCCACGTCACTTTTTAATGTGCCGCTTTCAACAGCGGTTTCGTTTTCGGTGCCTTTGCCTGTGCAGGCAGAAAGAAAAGCCGCAACAGACAAAACAGACATTATTGCCGCTAAAGGGCGGCGAAGTATTTTAAATTTCATATGTGCCCCTTTCCTGAATTTAAAACAGAATTTGCCATAAAAAGTATAACATATGAATATGCCGTGAATATAAAAATTTCCGAAGTGTCAATTGACACTTCGGAAACGCGGGACGGGATATAAAAAACCTTGCACACAGGGGATAGATATATCCGAAGCGTGCAAGTCTGTAGCCTCAATATTATTTAACAGCCGTGTACCGAACATTACGCGGCTGTGCAACTAATAGGCAGATTCTCATTCGACTCTCGTATGCCTAATCATTCTTATGATTTTTTTAATGCCCATCGACAGCAGAATTATAGCTAATTGAATAAACGCTATGACAGTTGCATACGGCAATCCGTAATCAAACAGGTCGGAACAATAGATTGCACTGCCGATAAGCAATTCTGTTGCCGAAATCGGAATAAATATAAATTGCCACGCAGGCTTGATGTTTGAAAATGACAACAGCAGGGCAGAAAGCGCTCCGCCGATTATTGCCATAAGAGGTACTGCCATTGCATCGGACTGTGTTGCGGTTAGCGGTACGGCAATGGTATAAACCGCATTTAACAAAATGGCAGCAAGATACAATATTATTCGTACTGTGCGGAGTTTTTTGTCAGAGCTTTTTATTACTTCAACAAGAATTTCATCCGAGTTTTTGCTTTCTTCTTCTGTGATGTGTTCGCCTACAATCAATTCATTGACAGAAATGCCAAGCAGTTCGCACAAGGGGAGAAATAAGGATACATCGGGCATATTTTTGCCTGTTTCCCAACGTGATACCGACTTGTTTGAAACCCCTAATTTTTCTGCAAATTCAATCTGCGTCAAGCCTTTTGCTTTGCGATTCTCTGCAATGAATCTGCCGATTTTTTCTTGTTCCATAGCAACCGCTCCTTTCTGTTTTCACTGTCAATATAGCACGGTGCTGAAAAATTGTAAAGGACACAAAGCGAGAATTGCCGAAATTGAGAGGGGATTTTGCTCTTTTAAAGGCGCCGACTGTGCAACTAATCCCGCTGATAGGCGGGATTTATCCGATTATCTTAACTTGCCGACGCTTCTTGACAATTCTTGTTTTTTAATGTATAATTCGAGTTATACATAATTCAAATTATATATGAGGTGCGAATATGCCTGCAAAAACGAAAGTCACAAAAGAAATGATTATTGACGCCGCCTTTGCAATTGCCCGTGAAGCGGGTGCGGAAAACATCAACGCGCGGACCGTTTCGGAAAGGCTTAATTGCTCCACGCAGCCTATTATGTATCATTTCGCAACTATCAACGAATTGAAACGGGCTGTTTATTCGAAAGCTGACCTTTATCATTCGGAATATCTGATGAATACTAAAGACAAGCCGAAAGGGGAGGCACTCGGAATCGGAATGAATTATATCCGTTTTGCAATCGAAGAACCATGCTTGTTTCGCTTTTTGTTTCAGTCAGATTATTTCGGCGGAAAGACCTTGCTTGAACTGATAGATGCCGACGAGCTTATTCCCGTTCTTTCGGCTATGAAAAGAGCATTGGGGGTCGATATGGAACAAACTAAAAATATCTTTCTGAATGTTTTTCTGTTTGCTCACGGGTATGCAAGCATTATTGCCAACAATTCACTGAAATATGACGAGGAGATTATCAATTCTCAGTTGAACCTTGCATACAAAGGTGCAATATTGGCGGCGCAAAAAGAAATGAAATAAAAAATGTACAAGGTTTGCGTTTGTGCCGCCGCCCTCACAAATGGTAAAAATATGTCTTAAATTAGAGAGGCTTTTATTATGAATAACAGCGCATTGGTCGTAATCGACCTGCAAAATGACATCACGAAAAACTACAAAGAAATCATTGAAAAAGTCAACGAGGCGATTGACCTTGCGGTTAAAAAGGGAATATATATCGTTTATATTCGTCATAACAACCTGTCAGTGGGAACAAGAACATTTAAGTCCGGTACGCGCGGCGCGGAATTTGTTCCCGAAATGAAGGTTGTATCGGACTTTATCTTCACAAAGTCAAAAAGCAACGCCCTTACAAGCGAGGGGTTTGCGGCGTTTATCAAAGAAAACGGCATTAACGAGTTTTATATCGTCGGCGCGGACGCCGCAGCTTGCATCAAATCCACGTGCTTTAATATGGCGAAAAGCGGCTATACCGTTCATGTTCTGTCAGACTGTATCACAAGCTATGACAAGAAAAAACTGCCCGAGATGCTTGCGTATTACGAAAGCAAGGGCTGCGAAGTAACAAAGCTTTCCGAGAGTTTTAAAAAATGAAGACCGTATATGTGCTACAAGGAACTTGACAAGCGTTTTGCGGTAGTACACGGTAAGAAGATTACGAAAAAGGCCCGTGTAGAAGCGACCGTTCTTAATAGCCTGACCCCGCTTCCCAAAGCCGAGATTTGCAAAATCCTCCCCGATGTCAGTCCCACAACCGTTGAAGCCGTACTCGGCGCAATGGTCAAGAACCGTTCTGTGAAGCGTATCGGCGCAGGACGGGCGACGCGGTATATAAAAAGGCAAGGAAAGTCGAGAGATAATTCTCCCGACACGGTATAATGTTTCGGTAAGGAGTTGAGAAGAATGACGGAGCAGGTTTTGGCTGTCCAGCGTATGCAGGACTACATAGAAAAGAATAAAACAGAGGAAATCAATCTGTCCGATCTTGCGCGGGCATCGCTGTTTTCCCCGTGGTATTCTTATCGGCTGTTCCGGGACTGCCTTGGGCTTACACCGACTGAGTATATCAGAAAATACCGACTGACAGAAGCGGCAAAACAGCTGCAGAACGGCGAGGTCAAGGTCATCGACGCGGCGATGGATGCCGGTTTTACCAATGTGGATACCTTCACGCGAGCATTTTACCGGGAGTTCGGTCTGAACCCG
>DJRI01000038.1:0-7619 GCA_002440045.1 Ruminococcaceae bacterium UBA6364
GGATGCGCCTTGTTCGGGCGGCTCTTGAACTCGGGGTGGTACTGAACGCCGATATAAAACGGGTGACTGCTTACTTCAACGGTTTCAACAAGGCGTTTGTCGGGTGAAAGTCCCGAAAGGGTAAGTCCTGCGTTTTCAAGCGCTTCTCTGTAGTCGTTGTTGAATTCATAGCGGTGACGGTGGCGCTCCGATATTTCCGGCTTGCCGTAGCAGCGCTCCATAAGCGAGCCGCTTTTTATAACGCACGGATAAGCGCCGAGACGAAGCGTGCCGCCCTTGTCAACGTCGTCGCTCTGACCGGGCATAAAGTCAATTACCTTGTGGCGGCAAAGCTCGTCAAATTCGCCCGAATGAGCGTCCTTAATGCCCGCGGCGTGGCGCGCAAATTCAATAACCGCAATTTGCATACCGAGGCATATGCCGAAATAGGGTATTTTGTTTTCTCTTGCATATTTTGCGGCAAGAATCATTCCGTCAATTCCTCTGCCGCCGAAGCCGCCGGGAACGATTATTCCGTTAAGACCCGAAAGAAGCGAATCTACAGTTTCTTCTGTGATTGCTTCGGAGTCAATCCAATGTATTTTTATGTGCGCGTCAAGCGTATAGCCCGCGTGGCGCATTGCTTCGGCAACCGAAAGGTATGCGTCGTGAAGCTGAACGTATTTTCCGACAAGGCCGATGTCAACGGATTTGTGGCGCGCTTTAATTCGCGAAACCATGTCAGTCCATTCTGAAAGGTCGGGTTCTTTTGTTTTAAGTCCGAGTTCGCGGCAAACGACTGAAGAAAAGTTTGCTTTTTCGAGCATAAGCGGAGCTTCGTAAAGGCAGGGGAGGGTGATGTTCTCTATTACGCAGTCGGGCTTGACGTTGCAGAACATCGAAATCTTTTTGAAAATGGAGTCTTCAAGAGGTTCATCACAGCGAAGGACGATTATGTTGGGGTTTATGCCCATTCCCTGAAGCTCTTTAACCGAGTGCTGGGTGGGCTTTGACTTGTGCTCGTCCGAGCCGCGCAAAAACGGAACGAGTGTAACATGAATGAAAAGGCTGTTTTCTTTGCCGACTTCAAGCGAAATCTGCCTTACGGCTTCAATAAAAGGCTGTGACTCAATGTCGCCTATTGTGCCGCCGATTTCGGTTATAACAACGTCGGCGTCGGTCTGCTTTCCTACGCGGTAAACAAAGTCTTTAATTTCGTTTGTGATGTGCGGAATAACCTGCACTGTAGAGCCGAGGTATTCGCCGCGGCGCTCTTTGTTGAGAACATTCCAATAAACCTTGCCCGTGGTGAGGTTTGAATATTTGTTAAGGTCCTCGTCGATAAAACGCTCATAGTGACCAAGGTCAAGGTCGGTTTCTGCGCCGTCCTCGGTGACATAAACCTCGCCGTGCTGATAAGGGCTCATGGTGCCCGGGTCAACATTTATATAAGGGTCAAGCTTTTGCGCGGCTACCTTCAAGCCCCTTGCTTTTAAAAGTCTGCCGAGAGATGCCGCCGTAATACCTTTGCCGAGACCCGAAACAACGCCGCCCGTAACGAAAATGTACTTTGCCATATTTTTACCTCCGCTTCTGTTCTTTAAAAGAGCGCCGAACCCCGGTTCGACCCTTTTATGCTTGAAAATACATCAAAAAGAAAAAGCCGTCATTCAAAAGGGGTGGCTTCGCCCTGAGAATGAACGCCTTTGCTCAACAAAGATATATTTTAATATAATGAGCTTTTCTTGTCAACACTTTTGAAAAATTTTGTTTGAAACGGTAATTTGTGCAAAAAACACGTCGAACGCGCCGCTCTGATTGTAAATATTGCCAAAACAGAAAAATTTGCGAAAAAAATGTTGACAAATCGTGTGAGAGGAGTATAATGCACTGCATAGAATAAATGTTGCTTTGGTGCTTGCGCCAAAGTTTATTTTATTTAAAATATGTTTAACACAGGCAAAGACGTCTTGGGTTTCCGGGGTGTCTTTGCCTCTTTTTTAAAGGTGGGTCGAAATTATGAGTACAAATGTAACGGGTTTTTCTTATCATAAAATAGGAAAAAGATATGTCGCCGAATATACCGACGGCAAATGGCAAAAGGGTTGTCTTACCGACAACGCCCAAATCACTCTTAATGAGTGCTCCTGCGTTTTGCAGTATGCACAGACCTGCTTTGAGGGGCTTAAAGCCTATCGAACAAAAACGGGCAAGATTGTTTGTTTTCGCCCCGAGCTTAACGAAGAACGCCTTCACGATTCGTGCGTAAGAATGATGATTCCGCCGCTTCCCGAGGGTATGTTCAAAGAAGCCGTGTTAGAGGTTGCCGAAGCAAACCGCGAGTGGATTCCCGATTACGAAAGCAACGGCGCGCTCTATTTAAGACCGTTTGTTTTCGGGAAAAATGCGGTTATAGGCGTAAAGCCCGCAACCGAATTTGAATTCAGGGTTTTTGCAACGCCCGTCGGCTCGTATTTTGACGAGGGTGAAAAGCTTTTGAATTTAAGAATATCCGATTATGACAGAGCTGCCCCGCACGGCACGGGTAATATTAAAGCCGGTCTTAATTATGCGATGAGCCTTTTTGCAATAACCGACGCTCACGAAAAAGGATATGACGAAAACGTTTATCTCGATTCGGCAACGCGGACATATATTGAAGAAACAGGCGGCGCAAACATTATTTTTATTACTGCCGACAATACGCTTGTAACGCCGAAATCCGACAGCATTCTGCCGTCCGTAACACGCCGTTCGCTGCTTTATGTGGCAAAAAATTATCTCGGACTTAAAACCGAAGAAAGACGCGTTAGAAAAGACGAGCTCGAAAGCTTTAAAGAATGCGGACTTTGCGGCACGGCGGCTGTTATTTCGCCCGTCGGAACAATAGACGACCACGGCAAAATTTACAGATTTGACGGCGTAAGCGAAGAAGAATCTGTAATTAGAAAGCTTTACAATACACTCATAGCAATACAGCACTGCAATCTGCCGGCGCCCAAAGGTTGGATAACCGAGATTGCCTGACAAGCTGTTTTCGGGCTTTGCCCGTTAACATAAATACAAATAAAATTTTTAAAGGAGATGCGATAATGGATACCGTAACCGGAATTTTCGGAAGCTTAGTCTTTGATGACAGAGTAATGAAAGCAATGCTTTCAGTCGATGTTTACAATTCACTCAAAAAGACAATTGATGAAGGTGCAAGCCTTAATAATGACGTCGCTAATGCTGTTGCAGAAGCCATGAAGGAGTGGGCAACGCAAAACGGCGCAACACATTTTACACACTGGTTTCAGCCGCTTACGGGCGTTACCGCAGAAAAACACGACAGCTTTATTTCGCCTGCCCCCGACGGCGGCGTAATTATGGATTTCAGCGGCAAAGAGCTTATAAAAGGCGAGCCTGACGCTTCGTCGTTCCCCTCGGGCGGCTTGCGCGCAACCTTTGAAGCAAGAGGCTACACCGCATGGGACCCGACTTCGTACGCGTTTATTAAAGACAAAACGCTTTGTATTCCGACTGCGTTTTGCTCTTACTGCGGCGACGCACTTGATAAAAAGACGCCGCTTTTGCGCTCGATGGAGGCGCTTAATAAACAGGCGCTCAGAATACTTAAACTCTTTAAAAACACAGACGTTAAATCCGTTCGCCCCGTTGTCGGCGCAGAGCAGGAATATTTTCTTATTGACAAAGAGCTTTATGAAAAAAGAAAAGACCTTAAATTTACCGGCAGAACGCTTTTCGGAGCAAAGCCGCCTAAGGGTCAGGAGCTTGACGACCACTATTTCGGCGTTATAAAACCGCGCGTTGCGGCGTATATGGCAGACCTTAACGAGGAATTGTGGAAAGTCGGAATCCTTGCAAAAACACAGCACAACGAGGTTGCGCCGTCACAGCACGAGCTTGCGCCGATTTATACAACTGCAAACATCGCCACTGACCACAACCAGCTTATGATGGAAATAATGCAGAAGGTTGCAACGCGCCACGGACTTGTTTGTCTTTTGCACGAAAAACCGTTTGACGGCGTTAACGGCAGCGGCAAGCACAACAACTGGTCGCTTTCGACAAACACAGGTGTTAACCTTTTAAAGCCCGGTGAAACGCCCTATGAAAACGCGCAGTTTTTACTGTTCCTTTGCGCCGTTATTAAAGCGGTTGACGATTATCAGGGGCTTTTAAGAGCGGCTGTTGCAACAGCGGGCAACGACCACCGTCTCGGCGCGGACGAAGCGCCGCCTGCGGTTATTTCGGTATTTTTGGGCGACGAGCTTACGGCTGTTCTTGACGCAATCGAAAACGACAAGCCCTACAGCGCGGCTGAAAAAACGGTTATGAAGCTCGGCGTGCATGTTCTTCCGAAATTCACGCGTGACACAACAGACCGCAACCGTACTTCGCCGTTTGCGTTTACGGGCAACAAGTTTGAGTTCCGTATGCCCGGCTCTTCCGACAGCATTGCGTGCGCAAACATTATGCTGAACGCCGCGGTTTCCGAGTCTTTAAAGTTCTATGCCGACAAGCTTGAAGGTGCAAAAGATTTTGAAGCGGAGCTTCACGACCTTATTAAGGACACGATAAAAGAGCACAAACGCATTATCTTTAACGGCAACGGCTATGACGACGAATGGCTTAAAGAAGCCGAAAAGAGAGGGCTTTTAAACTTACGCACAACGCCCGACGCGCTCCCCGAGCTTGTAAAAGAGAAAAATGTTAAGATGCTCACCGCGCATAAGGTGTATTCCGCCACAGAGCTTGATTCAAGATATGAAGCGCTCCTTGAAAACTACTGCAAGGCTGTTTTGATTGAGGCGCGCACAATGGCCGATATGGCAAATACCGATATTTTGCCCGCAGTTTCGGCATTTTCAAAGAAGCTCGGCGAAGCGTATGCCGCTAAAAAGTCCGTCTCGCCCGAGCTTGAATGTAAGTATGAAAAATCGCTTGTTTCAGAGCTTTCGGCGCTTCTTGACGATGCCGCCTGCGATGTAAAAGAGCTCTCGGATACAGTTGCAGCTCTCGCAGACGTTAAAGATTATGCGAAAAAAGCCGAAATAATAAAAGACAGCATAATTCCCGAAATGGCAAAGCTTCGCAAAGCGTGCGACAAGGCAGAAACGCTCACTTCCGAAGAATATTGGCCCTTCCCGACTTACGGAAAGCTTCTTTTCGGCGTGAGATGAGCGGGGTGCTGCGTTATGTGTTCTATAATCGGCTACTGCGGCACCTGCAGGGAACTTGAAAAATTCAAAAAAGGCTTTGACGAGACCGTTTCGCGCGGACCCGACGACAGCAAAATTGTCGATACGGGCAAAGGGCTTCTCGGATTTCACAGGCTTGCTATTATGGGGCTTACGCCCGACGGTATGCAGCCGTTTGAGCTTGACGGAAGCTATGTTGTGTGCAACGGCGAAATATACGGCTTTGAAAAGCTCAAAGAAAAGCTTTCTTCAAAATATACTTTTAAAAGCGGCTCCGACTGCGAAATTCTTTTGCCGATGTATTTTGAATACGGCACAGAAATGTTCAAAATGCTCGACGCCGAATTTGCTCTTATAATTTATGACGGCAAAAAGAAAAAATATATTGCCGCGCGTGACCCGATAGGAATAAGACCGCTTTATTACGGCTATTCGGGCAGCGGTTCGATTGTATTTGCGAGCGAGCCTAAAAACCTTGTCGGGCTTTGCGAAAAAATTATGCCGTTCCCGCCGGGACATTTCTATGAAGACGGCAAGTTTATTTGTTATAACGACATTGCCGCGGTCGAAAGCGTCTGCTATGACGACCTTGACACAATATTCAAAAACATTCACGACAAGCTCACTTTGGGCGTTGAAAAAAGGCTTGTTGCCGACGCCAAGGTAGGATTTTTGCTTTCGGGCGGGCTTGATTCTTCGTTAGTCTGCGCTATAGCGGCAAAAAAATCCGAAAAACCTATTCGCACGTTTGCTATCGGAATGAGCGGCGACGCCATTGATTTGAAATATGCAAAACAGGTTGCGGATTATATCGGGAGCGACCACACCGAGGTTATTATGACTTCAAAGCAGGTGCTGGAGTCGCTTGACGGGCTTATTAAATTGCTCGGAACGTTTGATATTACAACCGTTCGCGCAAGTATGGGAATGTACCTTTTGTGCAAATGGATTCACGAAAACACCGATATAAGAGTGCTTTTGACGGGCGAAATTTCGGACGAGCTTTTCGGCTATAAATATACGGACTTTGCGCCGTCTGCAGAGGAGTTTCAAAAAGAGTCGCAAAAGCGCGTGCGCGAGCTTCATATGTACGACGTTTTGAGGGCTGACAGATGCATTTCGGTAAATTCGCTTGAGGCGCGCGTGCCGTTCGGCGATTTGGATTTTGTGAAATACGTTATGTCAATCGACCCCGAAAAAAAGCTCAATAAATATAACAAGGGCAAATATCTTTTAAGAAAGAGCTTTGAAGGCGACCTTTTGCCGCATGATATACTCTACCGCGAAAAAGCGGCGTTTTCAGACGCGGTCGGTCACTCAATGGTCGATTATTTAAAAGAGTATGCCGACTCTTTGTATTCCGACGAGGAGTTTAAAGAGAAGTGCAAAAAGTATACACATGCCGCGCCTTTTACAAAAGAGTCGCTTTTGTACCGCGAAATATTTGAAAAGTATTATCCCGGTCAGGGCGAAATGATAAAGGACTTTTGGATGCCCAACAAATCGTGGGAGGGCTGCAATGTAAACGACCCCTCCGCAAGGGTGCTTTCAAACTACGGCGACAGCGGAAAATAATTAAAATAAAGAACGAAACGAAAGAGCAGGCTATTTCGTTTCGTTCTTTTCGTTAGTTAATCGTTGTCAGAATTGCTTGTAAATATCGCCGCGATTGCCGATTGTGAGAATACAGACAGTCAAAATATCGTTTTTCAGTGTATATATTACCCGAAAATCGCCTATACGAAGTCTGTAAAGGCAATCGTGACCGTGCAGTTGTTTAATGTCACCCGATGTCGGCAATTTTGCAATAGCAGAAAGCAGACGTTTTTGAACATTGGCAGGTTGTTTTAAAAGAAATTTCTGCGCCGGTTTTTCAAAGACTATTTTATAATTCATTGGGATTTACCCCGCACATTTCAGCCATTTTTTCAAAAGATACAGCGTCGCCATTGTCTGTTGAATTTAAATAGCTGTTATAAAGCTGTTCGCAAAACTCATCGTCAGAGGTTTCGCCTGCACTTAGCCCTTGCAAATAAGCAATAACGTATCCTAATTTAGAATCGGGTATATTGTCAAGCAAAGACAAAACCATTTCTCTTGAACTCATAGAATACACCTCTTCTTTCGGTTTGTAAAAATAGTATACGCTTTTTTCTTGAAAAAGTCAATCGGAGCGGGGGAATGTATATTTTTCCGTGTTTTAATCACTGTTTTATTCTTTTTATTTCTAAACGATACAGTAAATCGGGAACAGATTTGTACAGTGCAGTAAGATAGTTTACAAAAAATGCAAGAACATACTTTACAAATAGTGCAAGAACATACTTTACAAATAGTGTAAGAACATACTTTACAGATGGTGTAAGAACATACTTTACAAATAGTGTAAGAACATAGTTTACAAATAGCGCAATAGCATACTTTACAAATAGTGTA
>DJRI01000038.1:7709-7941 GCA_002440045.1 Ruminococcaceae bacterium UBA6364
TTACAAATAGTGTAAGAGCATACTTTACAAATAGTGTAAGAACATACTTTACAAATAGTGTAAGAACATACTTTACAATTAATGCACGAACATGCACAGCAAACGGTTGTGTCGGTCGCCCCTGCGGGGGAGTCTGAAGCTGTTAGCCGTTAGCACGCGGCTTCGCCGCGATTGTATTCCGCGTAAACGCGGAAAATTATAGGAAAATGCTGCGCATTTTGGCGGGCGGCAG
>DJRI01000019.1:0-4564 GCA_002440045.1 Ruminococcaceae bacterium UBA6364
CGCGAAGCGTAATTGTGCCCTCTAAAGTCCTCTTTAGTGAAAACGCCTGAAATTATCGCCGAGTTTTCGCAAATATTCGGGGCGGCGGCAAAGGATAGTGGCGCGTTTTTGTCACGCACATAGAAAAAAGCCGCTTGGTTTTTGCTTATTTTTGAAGCAAGCTCGCAATAAAACACGGAAAAATCGGAAATGTTAAGATAATCGCCGAAAGAAGAAAACAATTCTTTATAAACCTCTGATTTATCGGAAGCTTTAAGCATTTCGGCATCTTCATTTAAAGCCGTGCCGCAAAACTTCATAAGGTGAAATTCACCGCATTCGGCGCTTTTCGGTATGTCGCTTCTGTTACAGCTTGTAACGGAAGAAATCCCGCCAAATTTAAAAAAGCTTTCAAGCTCTTCTTTGTCGGTATTTAAAGAGAAAATGAACGTGCAGTGACCCTCGGCGCACGAAAAAATCGCCGTCTGATTTTTGTCACGGTCTGTCTGCTTATAAACACCGTCAAACGGTGAGACGCGAGTTTCAAACGCCGAGAAAACGCGCGGATAAAGCGGCGAAGCTTTGCCGCCGCTTAAATCATTTATATCGGTTATTTCCGATATCATATTTCACATCCGCCGATGCTTCTTATGTTGAGTATGTAGCAGGAATTTTTGCCGAAAACGGCGCTCATTGAAGAAACAAACGACTCGGCTTTTTCTTCGGGAAGGAAGATTTGAACCGTACCCGCAAAGCCGCCGCCGTGCACCCTGAAAGCGCCTTCGCCGTCAAGGAATTTTTCAGCAAGGCAAAGCGCAAGAGAAACGGGCTGTTCGTGCGGTTTTTTAGAAGTAAAGCAGTTTTGGTTATACATATAAGACGACCTGCCGCTTTCAAGAATAATACGCTTAAATGTTTCAAAATCACCGTTTTTGAGAGCCGCCGACATTTTTTCAACACGCTTGTTTTCGCCGTAGAAGTGAAGCGCGCGAAGCAACGCTCTGTCGCCTGTTTTTTCGCGGATAGAAGCAAGGTTTTTAATAACGTCGCTTTCATCGACCTCACGAAGAACGGATTTATTAAAGAAATTTGCAACCGCGTTCATTTCGCTTCTGATTGCGGCGTAGTCGTCGGTAAGGTCCGCGTGGTTTCCGCCTGTGTCAACAATGCAAAGCAAGTGACCGAAGTTTTTAAGGTCAAAGACCGATTTTTCTATTACGGGCGCGGAAGTGTCTTTAAAGTCTATTTCAACAAAGCCGCCGACAGAGCAGGCGGTCTGGTCAAGAAGTCCGCAAGGCTTTTTGAAATAAACGTTTTCGGAATACTGCGAAATCTGCGCAATAACCACGGGCGAAATTTTGCCGTCGTTATAAAGATAATTAAGAATTGTGCCGATGAGCACTTCATATGCCGCCGAAGATGAAAGCCCCGAGCCCGAAAGCACGCGCGAGGTTATAACAGCGTCAAAACCGCCGACCTTGTAGCCGAGCTGTAAAAATCTTGCGCAAATACCGCGGATAAGAGCGGAGGATTTGCCTGCCTCGTCGTCAACAACATCGGTATTTGAAAAATCAACGGTAACGGGGCTGTAGCCCTCGGAATGAGCGTTAATAATCGTGTCGGTGCGCGCTTTTACACAAGCTACCGCGTCAAGGTCTATTGCGGCGGCAAGAACCTTGCCGTTATTGTGGTCGGTGTGATTGCCGCAAATCTCGGTTCTGCCGGGTGAAGAGAAAAAGCGAAGGCACGAAGATGTGCCGAAATCGTCGTTGAATTTTTTTGCCAAATCAAGATAACGCTTCATTTGAAATTCAATTTCGTTTTCGGAATAGACTTTTAAAAGCCGTTCTTTAAATTCGGCACTGCAGAGGTTGGTTTCTGTCATATCTTTACTTCCTTTCGGTTTCTTGTTTTTTGATTGTATTCAGCAATGTGTTCAGTATAAGAAGCGAAATACCGCTTATCATAAGAAGTACGATGATGGGCGCCGTAAAAGCGGCTGTAAAGGGGTTTGTTACGTTGCAGCCGACAACGCTCCACGAAATAAGGCGCGGCAAAAACCCAAGAACGGAATATAAAATAAATTCAAGCGGGTGAATTTCTGTGCCTCCGTAAAGCCTGCTTACGGTGTTTATGGGCATAAACGGAATAAATCTCAATAAAACAAGCATCCACTTGTTGCCGTCGCCGCCGAGCTTCATAAAGCTTTTGATTGTAGCGCTTTTTGAAAGAAATTTGTGCGCACTGCCGCCGCCGTATTTTTTGCCCCAAAAGAATTTGATTGAGCAAAGCACGGCAAAGCCGCATATATTTATCAGCGCCGCAACGGGAACGGGAAAAACCATACCTGTTGCAATGAATATCACAGAAAGCGGAACAGTCGGTACAAACGCTTTTAAAACGAAAAGAAGCATTATTACACCGAGCGCTCCCCAGCGGTTTAAGCCTGCTATAAAAAGCTCAAGCTTGTCAAAATAAGAAAGCAACGTAAAGAGCCGCGCGCGGATTTCGGGGAGCGACATAATATAGGTAGCCGCCGAAAGCGCCGTTGCGATTATAAAGCACCCTGCGCTTATCCAATGAAGAATCGCCGAGCGAAGCTTTGATTTGTCATAATTTTTCAATACAAATTACCACCGAAACTCACTAATACACATATTTGATATTTTATAACATATTTGGTTGCAGGTCAAGAGAAACGCCTAAATTAAATGTTGAAAAGAGCGCACAAAAATGATAAAATAAATTATCAACCGAAAGGCGGCGATTATTATGGAAAAAATGAAGCTCGTTATTCTTGACGGTCACACGCAAAACCCGGGCGACCTTAATTGGGACTATATCGAAAGTGTATTTGACACAACGGTTTATCCGCGAACGCCCAAGGAGCTTATTGTAGAACGCGCAAAGGACGCGGATGTTATTGTTCTTAACAAAGTGCCCATTACAAGAGAAACGCTTGAAAAATTGCCGAAGCTTAAATTTATAGCAACGCTTGCAACGGGATATAATCAGCTTGACTGCACCGCGCTTAAAGAGCGCAATATCCCGGTGTCGAACATTCCCGCATATTCAACCGACGGCGTTGCGCAGATGGTGTTTGCATTCATTCTTGAGTTTACAAACCGCGTTGCGTTTTATACGGACTCAGTTAAAAATCTTGAATGGACCGACTGTCAGGATTTTTGCTTTTGGAAAACTCCCCTGCATGAGCTTTCGGGCAAAACCTTGGGTATTATCGGTTTCGGAAAAATCGGCAGACGCGTTTTTGAGATTGCGAAGGCTTTCGGAATGAAAGTTCTCGCCTATTCGCCGTCGGGCAGAAAAGATAATGCCGATTACGTTGAGTTTTGCGATTTAGATACTCTTTCCGGTGCTTCCGACTTTATTACGCTTCACTGCCCTCTCAACGAAAAGACGGAGCATCTTGTTGATGAAGCTTTTCTTAAAAAAATGAAACCCGGCGCGTCGCTTATAAATACTGCGCGCGGCGCTGTGGTTGACGAATTTGCCGTGGCAAAGGCGCTTAAAAACAAAACGCTTCTTTACTACGGCGCAGACGTTCTTTCAAGCGAACCGCCGAAAAAAGACAATCCTCTCTTTAGCGCGCCAAACTGCTTTTTAACTCCGCACATAGCGTGGGCGGCTTTTGAAACACGCGAAAGACTTCTTTCTATTCTTAACGGAAACATAAAGGCGTTTTTAGAGGGCAACCCCGTAAATGTCGTCAATATGTAGGCGTAAAATTAACTTAAAATAGTAATAATTCGCTCCTATTTTTTGTCAAACTGACAAAATTGCGCTTATATGTTAAATTTATATCAAATATTATTGCAATTATTCGGTTTTGTGGTAAAATAAGAGCGTTGAAAATTCAAATTAAATATTTGGAGGTAATTTCAAATGTCAGTAAAAGTTGCAATTAACGGATTCGGCAGAATCGGCCGTCTTGCTTTCCGTCAGATGTTCGGCGCAGAAGGCTACGACGTAGTTGCCATCAACGACCTTACAAAGCCCTCAATGCTTGCTCAGCTTCTCAAATACGATACGGCTCAGGGCGGCTATTGCGGCAGAATCGGCGAAGGCCTTCACACAGTTTCGGCTGACGACGAAGCCAACACCATCACTGTTGACGGCAAAACTCTTAAAATCTATGCCGAAAAAGACGCTAACGACCTCCCCTGGGGCGAAATCGGCGTTGACGTTGTTCTTGAATGCACAGGCTTCTATTGCTCAAAAGAAAAGAGCATGGCTCACATCAATGCAGGCGCTAAGAAAGTTGTTATTTCCGCACCCGCAGGCAAAGACCTTAAAACTATCGTTTACAGCGTAAATGAGAAAACACTTACTGCAGACGACCAGATAATCTCCGCTGCTTCCTGCACAACAAACTGCCTTGCTCCCATGGCAAAGGCTCTTAACGATTATGCACCTATCCAGAGCGGTATTATGTCAACAATTCACGCTTATACAGGCGACCAGATGATTCTTGACGGTCCTCACAGAAAGGGCGACCTCAGACGTGCAAGAGCAGGCGCTGCCAACATTGTTCCCAACTCAACGGGCGCTGCAAAGGCTATCGGCC
>DJRI01000019.1:4630-9466 GCA_002440045.1 Ruminococcaceae bacterium UBA6364
TTCCTGTTCCGACAGGTTCAACCACAATCCTTACCGCTGTTGTTAAGGGTGAAAATGTTACCGCAGAAGGCATCAACGCCGCTATGAAGGCTGCTTCTTCCGAGTCCTTCGGCTACAACGAGGACGCTATCGTTTCTTCCGATGTTATCGGTATGAGATACGGCTCACTCTTTGACGCTACACAGACTATGGTTTGCGACCTCGGCGACGGTCTCTATGAGGTTCAGGTTGTTTCTTGGTATGACAACGAGAACTCCTACACAAGCCAGATGGTAAGAACCATTAAGTATTTTGCAGAGCTTTAATTAATAATTTAATTAATAAACTCTCCCCCGCAGTCCGCAAGGATTGCGGGTTTTCTTTTTTGTGTAACAATACACGCCTTTTTTCATAGTATGTAGTGAAGCGCGGAGGTTCCGCCTTTAATAACATACGGAGGAAAGACATATGGCTGATAATAAAAATTGCTGCACACCGGACCTTCACAAAGTCAAGGAAGCTATCTGCATAGACACAAACAGAGTTTATGATTCGTGTGCCGATAAAGATTGCCTCACCGACTTAAGAGTATATCTCACCGACAGAGGTCAATGCATACTTGATAACGCAACTTCGGTAAGATGCAGAGGTGCACAGATACTTAACTGCGTTGTTGATGTTGACAGAGTGCCTTTTAACAGGGGCTTTTACAGCGTCGACCTTACATTCTTTGTAAAGGTAACGCTTGACGCTTTCACCTGCCCCACCGCATCACCGTCTATGTTTGACGGTCTTGTGATTTTCAGTAAAAAATGCATACTTTACGGCAGTGAAGGAAATGTCAAGATTTTCACTTCGACCTATAACTGCGACTCGAACGAGGACGACGGCGGTTGTGCAAACTCTAATCCCAGAGCAAAGGTGCAGTGTGTAGAGCCTGTTTGCCTTGACGCACAGATTTGCAGAATATGCGATTGCTGCAACACCTTAGGCGGCAGTGTCGGCAACATTCCGCAAAGAATTTGCCGTTGTTTTGAAGGCAATTTTGACGATATGCGCGGCGAAAAGGCTGTCAGAGTTACACTCGGCGTTTTCACAATCATACAGCTTGAGCGCGATGTGCAGATGTTAGTCCCCGCATATGACTTCTGCGTGCCCACAAAAGAGTGCTGCTGTGACACAGAAGACCCCTGCGACGCATTTAAGCGCATAAGCTTCCCGGTTGACGAGTTCTTCCCGCCGAGAAGAGAAGACATCGGCTGTGACAATCGCCCGAGCTTTAATCCTACGGGTAACTGCGGCTGCGGAAAATAAACAGGCTTTAAAACTTAGTTTTGCATAAAAATACGGGAGCTGTACAGAACAGCTCCCGTAAATTGTGTTTAATCTTTTGTAAGTTCTTTAATATATCTCTTGAAGAAAGCAACACCGTCTGCCATAGAGTCAATCGGAATACGCTCGTTTGTGCCGTGCGTTGTAAGAAGAAGCGAAGTATCTACAAGATAAGGCGAATATCTGTAAATATTGTCGCACACAGGCTCATACTGACGTGAATCCGTGCCGCCCATAACAAGATAAGGCGCAACAATATTTTCGGGGTTCATATCCTTGCAGATTTTTCTTATGGCGTTGAATGCTCTTGAATCGGTCGGCGAAACCTTTGAAGGTTCGTTGCCCTTCATAAATGTTACTTCCGCCTTTTTGCCTGCGTACTTTTTAATATGCTTTTCAACGTCTGCAATGGTCTGACCGGGCATTATTCTGAAGTTTGCCACAACCGAAGCCTTTTGCGGAAGAACATTGGGCGCGGGGCTGCCGCTTGCCATTGTTACGGCGGTTGTGGTTCTCATCATAGCGGCAGATTCGGGGATTTTAACACAAATCTTCTGAACGAGCGGCTTTAACAGCGGAAGGTTAGAAGCGATAACGCGGACGGGATAGGTTGTGTTTTTGCCGATTTCATTAAAGAGCGCCCAAAGCGACGGGGTGAGCTCCTCTTTGAACTGGTGGTTTTCAAGGTTAAGAACTATCTTTGAAAGCGCGCCGAGAGCGTTGTGGTCGGCGGGTGCGGATGAGTGGCCGCCCTTTGCAGAAACGGATATTTCAAAGTCAACGTGACCTTTTTCGGCAACGCCTACGCCCGCAAGGTTGCGGTTTATTACGCCCTTGATGTGAACCGGAAGAATTGCGCCGCCCTCGTCAATTACGCTGTCAAGCTTAATGCCGTGGTCTTTAAAGTATTTCATCATACAATAAGCGCCGGAAGCTTCGCCGTTAGCCATTATTTCTTCATTATGGCCGAAGCAAAGATAAACGTCTCTTTCGGGAACATAATTCTCGCTTAAAAGCGTTTCAACAGCTTCCATAATGCCGATTAACTGGTTTTTAATATCAAGCGCACCTCTGCCCCAAACAAATCCGTCGGCAACCTCGCCGCTGAACGCGGGGTGAGTCCAATCGTCCTCTGTTCCGGGTGAAACTGGAACAACGTCCTGATGAGCAAGAAGGCAGATAGGCTCTTTTTCGGGGTGCTCGCTCTTCCAGTGATACATAAGGCTCTTTTTTGAAATTATCTGAAGGTCAAGCTTTTCGTGAATCAACGGATAAGCTTCTTTTAAAAAGCTGTGGAATTCATCAAACTTGGACCAATCGACAAGCGCATCATCGTCATTGGAAATTGTGGGAATGGAAATTGCTTTTGAAAGGTTTTTAATAAATCTTTCAAGGTCAACATTTTCAGGCGGCAAAAGCTCGGTAGCCTCCGATTTTTCGGGCTTATAGACCGTTGCGGCGCGAACCATACTTATGCCGAGACCTGCGGCGGCAGTGAGCCCTAAGGCTTTTGCAACCTTTGAGGTTTTTGAAGAGTCTTTTTTCATATTATCACAACCTTTAATAAATTTACATCATTTCAAAAAGAGAAATCTGGTCGCTCTCGGGAAGGTTTCCGAAAGCGCCGACAGCTCTTAAAGCCGCAATCGAGGAGCTTGAAGCGTTAGCGCGTATTGCAAAATCTTCGATTGACGTAAACTCTGCGCCGCCGTCGTTTCTTGCGTTAGCAAGCTGTTCGGCTGCCGCCTCGCCTACTCCGGGAAGGCAGGAAAACGGCATTCTGATTTTTCCGTCCTCCGGCTCATATGAGTTAGCTGTAGATTTATAAATATCTATCGGCAAAAACTCAACGCCTCGTGCCATTGCTTCGTGAACAATCATCATAATTGTTTCTTTGTCTTTTTCTGCCTGCGAAGCCTCGTTGCCCTTTGCTTTAATCATTTTAAGAAGCGTGTTTACGGCGTCTTTGCCCTTTGTCATTGATTCGGCGTCAACATCGCCGCCGCGTACGGTAAGATAAGCGCAATAGTATTCAAGCTTTCTGTAAACTTTGTACCATGCAAGGCGCAGTGCGGCAATAACATAAGCCGCGGCGTGAGCCTTGGGGAACATATACTGAATTTTTTTACAGGATTCGATATACCATTCGGGAACATTGTGTTCGCGCATAATCTTTTCCATTTCGGGCGTGAGCTGTTTGTTTTTCTTTCGGACGTTTTCCATTATATTAAAAGCGTCCTTCGGCTCAAGGTCCTTGTGCAAAAGATAAACCATTATGCTGTCACGCGTTCCGACAACCTCAGAAATTGTGCAGGTGCCGTCTTTGATAAGGTCCTGGGCGTTTCCGAGCCAAACGGCCGTGCCGTGCGAAAGACCCGAAATCTGCAAAAGGTCCGAAAACGTTTGCGGCTGGGCTTCAAGAAGCATTCCGCAAACAAAGCCCGTTCCCATTTCGGGAATTGACAGCGTGCCTGTGGGCCAACCGATGTCCTCTTCTGTAACGCCGAGCGGCTCGGGGCTTGTGCAAAGCTTTATAAGGCTTTTGTCGGCAATGTCAATATCCATAACATCAATGCCCGTAAGGTCATAAAGATGCTTGTATATTGACGGAACATCGTGCCCGAGCTCGTCAAGCTTCAAAAGCGTGTCGTGCATTGAGTTAAAGTCAAAGTGAGTGGTAATAATACCCTTTGAGTTATCGTCGGCGGGATGCTGAACGGGGGTAAAGTCGCAAACGTCATATTCTGCGGGAACAACAACCATTCCGCCGGGGTGCTGACCCGTTGTGCGCTTAACGCCTGTGCACCCTAATGTGAGACGGTCAATTTCGGCTTTTGAATAAACAAGCCCGCGTTCGTCAAGATATTTGCGGACGTAGCCGTATGCGGTTTTATCGGCAACGCCCGAAATCGTGCCCGCTTTAAAAACGTGCGTTTTTCCGAAAAGCTCTTCCGTGTAGCGGTGCGCCTTACTTTGATATTCGCCCGAAAAGTTAAGGTCTATATCGGGTGATTTGTCGCCATAGAAGCCAAGGAAAGTTTCAAACGGTATTTCGTGACCGTCTCTTACCATTTCCTCGCCGCACTCGGGGCAATTCTTTTTAGGGAGGTCAAAGCCCGAGCCGACTTCGTTGTGAAGGAAGAATTCGGAATGCTTGCACTTTGGGCAGCGGTAATGCGGCGGCAATGGGTTAACCTCGGAAATACCTGCCATTATAGCAACAAATGACGAACCGACAGAACCACGCGAGCCGACGTAATAGCCGTGCTCTTCGGAGTTTTTAACAAGAAGTCTTGCAATCATATAAAGACCCGCAAAACCGTGCTCTACGATTGATTTAAGCTCTTTGTCAAGCCGCTGTGAAACAACCTCGGGAAGCGGGTCGCCGTACCATTCTTTTGCGCGCTCCCAGCAAAATCTCGGCAAATCTTCGTCTGCGCCCGGGATTTTTGGGTCAAAAGTGCCGTCGGGAATCGGAAGAATGTCGGGTTCAATCATATCGGCAACAATATTTGTGTTCTTTAC
>DJRI01000068.1 GCA_002440045.1 Ruminococcaceae bacterium UBA6364
AATAAAGTTCCACGAAGCGCCGTGCCAAAGACCCGTAAGGAACCAAACAATCAAAAGGTTGCGGTATGTTTTAAGCTTGCCTTTTCTGTTGCCGCCGAGCGGAATGTAAACATAATCTCTGAAAAACGTGCTCAAAGAAATGTGCCAGCGCCGCCAAAAGTCCGTGACGGAATTTGCAATGTAGGGGTAGTTGAAATTCTCTTTGAATTTAAAGCCTACCATATAGCCCATACCGATTGCCATATCGGAATACGCCGAAAAATCAAGATAAATCTGAAGCATATAGAATATAACGCCGAACCACAAAGCGAGCACCGAGCGCCCCGAAAGCTGGGCTATAGCGTCTGCGGCACTGCCCGCGGCAAAAAGCGAATCAGGCACAAGAAGCGAGTCCGCAAGCGAGCCGCAAAGGTTTGCTATGAGCGCTTTTTTTGCAAGTCCCACGGTAAAGCGCGTTATGCCGGCACTGATAAGCGCAGAGTCAACAGAGCGCTCTTCAATTTCGTCGTTAACGTCCTTGTAGCGAACAATGGGGCCTGCGATGCACTGATAAAAAAGGCTCGAATAAAGAAGCAAAAGGAAAAAGTTTTTCTGCGCGGGTACTTCTTTTCTGTAAACGTCGATAACATATGATAAAAGCTGAAAGGTATAAAAAGAAATACCGATGGGCAAAGCGATTTTCGGAATGACCTCGGGCACGCCGAATATGCTTTGAATGTTTGTAAGAGCAAAGCCCGTGTATTTAAAAAAACCGATAAGTCCGATATTGATTATAACCGCAACGGTCATATGAAATTTTGCGGCACCTTTTGATTTGCTTTTTTCTATGAGAAGGGACGACACCCAATCCGAAAAAGTCATAAAAATAAGTATGAGGACATAGGTAGGCTCGCCCCAGGCATAAAAAAGAAGCGAGAATATTAAAAGAACCGCGTTTTTTACCTTAATGTTCTTTGCAAGAACATAAAATATAAGCGACAGCGGCAAAAACGCATATACGAAAATCAGACTCGAAAATACCATTGCTATACCTCACACATAAAAATACCCGGGGAAGTTATCTCCGAATAACAGAATAAAAGAAGCTGTTTGCGGCGCTTAAAAGGCAGGCGCGATATATAAAAATTAAATATTAATCTACACTGAATATCATTATATACTGCCAAAATAAAAAAACAAGTGCTGTTACAAAAATGTAACTAATTTAGTGAATCTAGATATATTTATAAATCTTTAATATCAAAAAAACATTAAAATGTTTGCTATGATTTTCTTGACTTGCTCAACGAGATGTAATAAAATATTAAGGGTATGACGCTTGCCGTTTAATAATATGCGCGGTTGCGTCACGTTCTGCAAGATGTAAAAAATTTCCGAAAGGAGTCAAACAAACTATGAACTATTCGCGCGAAGTTGAAAACATGTGCGTAGTCGCCAAAGGACCCAAGCACGGTCCGGCACCCATCCCCGAAGAGGGCAAGTGGGTCAAAGCTTATGAAATTAAAGATATTTCCGGATTCACACACGGTGTGGGCTGGTGCGCTCCTCAGCAGGGCACCTGCAAGCTTTCGCTCAACGTTAAAAACGGCATCGTCGAAGAGGCTCTTGTTGAAACAATCGGCTGCTCGGGTATGACTCATTCTGCGGCAATGGCTGCCGAAATTCTTCCCGGCAAAACTCTTCTTGAGTGCCTTAACACCGACCTTGTTTGCGACGCTATAAACGTTGCCATGAGAGAGCTTTTCCTTCAGATAGTTTACGGCAGAAGCCAGTCTGCATTTTCTGACGACGGTCTTGTTGTCGGCGCAGGCCTTGAGGACCTCGGCAAGGGCCTTCGTTCACAGGTCGGCACAATGTTCGGCACAAAGGCCAAGGGCGTTCGTTATCTCGAAATGGCAGAGGGCTATGTTACACGCATTGCTCTTGATGACGACGACCAGGTTATCGGTTATGAATTTGTTAAGCTCGGCAAAATGATGGAGGATATCCGTCACGGAATGAGCGCCGACGAAGCTCTTAAAAAGAATACCGGCAGCTACGGCCGTTTTGCCAACGCTCCTAAGTATATCGACCCCAGAGAAGAATAATAAAGGAGGACACTTAAAATGGCTAATGATGTTATGTTTGAAGGTAAAGAAAGAAGAATGGCCGGTATTGAAAAGTGCCTTGCCGAATACGGTCTTAAAAGCCTTGAAGAGGCAAGAGACCTTTGCCTTTCAAAAGGTATAGACGTTGAAAAAGAAGTAAAGGGCGTTCAGCCCATCGCTTTTGAAAATGCCGTTTGGGCTTATACGCTCGGCGTTGCCGTTGCTCTTAAAAGCGGCAAAACAAAAGCCGCCGACGCAGCTGCCGCTATCGGCATCGGTCTTCAGGCATTTTGCATTCCCGGCTCCGTTGCAGACCAGAGAAAAGTCGGTCTCGGCCACGGCAACCTCGGCGCAATGCTTCTTGACGACAACACAAAGTGCTTTGCATTCCTTGCGGGTCACGAATCTTTCGCGGCTGCCGAGGGCGCAATCGGTATTGCACGCTCCGCAAACAAAGTCCGCAAAGAGCCGCTCAGAGTTATTCTTAACGGTCTCGGCAAAGACGCCGCAATGATTATTTCAAGAATCAACGGCTTCACATATGTTCAGACTTCGTATGACTACTATACAGGCGAGCTTACCGTTGTTAAAGAGACTGCTTATTCGGACGGCGAGCGTTCAAAGGTTCGCTGCTACGGTGCAGACGACGTTAACGAAGGCGTTGCCATTATGCGTAAAGAGGGCGTTGACGTTTCCATCACGGGCAACTCAACAAACCCCACCCGCTTCCAGCACCCCGTTGCAGGCACATATAAAAAATGGGCTGTTGAAAACGGCGTTAAATATTTCTCGGTAGCTTCCGGCGGCGGCACGGGCAGAACGCTTCATCCCGATAACGTTGCGGCAGGTCCCGCTTCTTACGGTATGACCGACACCATGGGCAGAATGCATTCCGACGCTCAGTTTGCAGGTTCTTCTT
>DJRI01000161.1 GCA_002440045.1 Ruminococcaceae bacterium UBA6364
GTTGTCGGACAAAATATTGTCCCCCGTTTTTGTGAGCGGCGGCAAGCTGTCAATTGTCGGCTGGGTATTAGAACTTGTATCGCGCGCCGTGGTCTCTTTGCCGCCCGAAGAAGTTGACGTCTTCTTTCCGGTTGTGCTTTCAAGAGCAGCCTCGGTAGTACTGTCAAAATCACCTGTTGGGTCTTCAAACCTGATTGAAAAATCAACATTTTCAGTTGCAGGCAACGTTGACGGTTCGGTGTTTGCCGGTTTTGAATGAAGGATTTTTACAATACCGATTATTCCGAGTGCCGTAACAAGAACGCCGAGCACACAAACCGTGATTATTATTGCGGCTGTACGCTTTTTTGCTTTGTCGGTTTCGGCAGACCGCTTTATCGGCGGAGCTTTCGGCGCGGTGCTTGAAGGTGTAATACTGCCTTCGGGTTTTAAAGACTCTGCTTCGCGCTTTTCTTCCCCGAGGGTTTCGCCGCTTTTTGAGCCGTCATTTAAATTTTCGCCGCCGTTCTTAATTTCTTCGGCGTTATTATCGTTTTCAAACGGCTCCGGTTTGTTATTTTTAAAATTATCGTCCACAGCAAATCCTCCAAGTCGGTGCAGCCGCACCGTAAAAAATAAAAGGGAATGTGACCAATGTCACATTCCCTTTGGTGAAAACTATTGCAATAATTCACACACAACCGACGATTAGTCGAGGTTGGGCAAGTTGCTTGCGATAACATCAGCCAACTGCTTGATAACATCGCCAACATAGGGTAAATCAACAAAAGCTGCAAGATAGCCTGAATAGCTAATGATGTTGCCGTCTTCGTCATAGTTAGGAGAAATAACTGAAGAAAGAGCCTGTGCAACCTGGTTGAGATCTACGCCATAGTTTCCAAGAATTTCCCAAATAGCCTGTAACATTTATGTGACCTCCTTTCACTTCTAATCTTCGGGCATATAATATCACACTTTTTTAACATTATTGTTCCGAAAAAGAAATAAAACGAGATTTTTTTAAGAATTCTTAAGATTTATAAGACTTAAAAACAGAAAAATCGCCGTACGGCGACAGAATTGTTTGAATAAAGGGGAATGTGAAACACATTCCCCCCGCTGAGTGTAAGACGATTGCACGCCTCAGACCAAAATCAGTCGAGCTGAATATTGGGAATAGCGCTTGCAAAAGCTTTGAGGATATCGCCGATAACCGGGAAATCAACTAACTGGGCAAGGTTACCTTCATACTCATTCGTATCGGGATTGAGCCAGATAAGAGTTTTCATAGCTTCAGCGATTTTAGTTACGTCAAGACCATAGTTGGCGAGAACGTCCCAAATTGCCTGTAACATTTAGACGGCCTCCTTTCACTCCTTATATTTGAGTTCATAATAACACATATAAAACGATTTATTTTTCCAAAATCGAAATAAACTAAAAGTTTTCTTAAGAAAATTTAAGAATTTAATTTCCTTTGCGGCAAAAACCGTGCAAAACGGTTTTAAAACCGCGATATAGGAGCAAAACGGACGGGAGTTATCTTTTTGTTTTCAAGAAGCGCCGCAGGATTTGTATTTAAAATTCTGTCAAGAAGCCGCCTGTCAACTGTGTCGGGATAATTTTCGGTCATACTGACAAGCGCCGTGTTGCGCCGCCTGTCGCTGTGAGCATCGCTTCCCAAAAAATCGACATAACCGCTTTTAAGCATTTTTAAAGCAACAAGGCTTTCGGCTTCACCGAACGCACCGAGCGGCGAAGCGCCGTTCATCTGAAGGAGCGCGCCGTTTTCGGTAAGGCGCTCTAAAGCTGAAATATCTTCAATAACAAAGCCGTATCTTTCGGGGTGCGCTATAACGGGCGTAAGTCCGCATGACTCAAGATATTTGCACCACGAAATAACGTCCTCCTCACGGGTTTTATAAAAATCAAATTCTATTAAAATGTAGTCGGTGCCTGCAAGCGTATAAGGTTTAAAATATTTTATATCAAAAATATCGTCGTCACAAAGAATCTCAAAGCCCGTTTCAAGCTTGAGGTCGATGCCCTCATCTTCCAAAACCTCTCTTAACTGCTCGGTTTTGTAATTACGCCTGTCATACAGCTCCTCCGCACTGTCCCAATAGACAATGTGCGGCGTGAGGAAAAGAGTATTTGTGCCTGTAGCTTCTGCGGTGCGGCACATTTCAACGCTCGTTTCAAAGCTGTCGGAGCCGTCGTCAAGATGCCAAAGCGTGTGCGAATGTAAATCAGTCAACGTGCTCACCTTCTGTTTGCCCGGATGCACCACTTTCACAGTCGGCGCATTCATTCGGCGCTTCAACCGTGAGTGTTACTGCATCTTCAGATTTTTTGCCACCGAAGATTCCCTCGTCATACATAAATTTAAGAATTATTACCGTAAACGGCAAAATGATTATACCGAGAGCGCCGAGGAATTTTGCGCCGATAAACATTGCCATAACAGTAACGATTGCGGGAAGCCCCGCCTGATTTGCAACAAGCTTAGGCTCGATTATCTGCCTTATAACGGTAATCACGGCATAAAGCACAAAAAGTCCGATTCCGAGCTTGGGGCTGCCGAAGAATATGTTGTAAAGCGCCCACGGAATAACAACCGTGCCTGTGCCGAGAACGGGCACAATATCAACAACGCATGTTACAAGCGAAATAATGGCAATATAGCCGCCGGTGTAAACGCCGATTATCTTCATAAGATAAAGTCCCAAAAACATTTCGCCGAACGTTATGAGCATTATCGTCGCATACGCTTTAAGCATTTTGCCGACACCGTAGGTTACGGTGTGCTTTGCCGAAATAACGTGCGCGCGTTTTTTCTCGGGTATCATTTTGAGAATAAGGTCGCGAATATCTTCATAGTCGGCAGTCATAAAGAAGCACGAAATTATTGTAACAAGAAACGCAAGTATTGCGGACGGCACACTTTTAAGAACGCTCCAAGCGCCGCTTAACGGCCCTGAAATCACCGAAAAATCGAAGCTTCCGTCGGGCTTTCCGCTGCCGTCAAGGTTTGCAAAAAGCTTTGTTACCATTGTTGAAGCACTGTCGCGTATTGCTTCGGGCAATTTGGCGACAACATCGAGCGAAAACTTTTCAATCGTATCAAACATCTCTTTAAGCGACGAGAACTGCCCGAACAAAAACGAGAAGAACTCGCGAAGCTCATAAAACGTTATGCCGCAAATGGCAACAATAAGCGATACTATAAGTATTACTATAAGCAGCACCAGCGCAAACGAGATTGGCCCGTGGGCTTTAATGTGAAGCGCCTTTTTCAGCTTGTTAATCGGCTTTTGTAAAAACACGGCAAGCGCCGCGGCAAAAAGGAACGGGAAAATATAGCCGAAGGCATATTTAACCGTGACGCAGTATATGCCGACAATAACGGCAAAATACAAAAAGTTAATTAAAAATTCGCGCCTGCTTTCAACTTTATTCAGCATAATCATCCTCCTGAAAACACCAAAACTTTTTCCAAATTATATTTTATACCATTTTTATAAAATTTACAATATATTAAGGCGGATTGTTGAAAATTCTTAGAAATTTCCGAAAAATACAGAAAATTTCAAAAAAATACATTTTTCCTCTTTATTATTCGCGCAGACTGTGTTAAAATAATGAATTATTATACATATAATCGCGGGGGTAGCCTAATGCAGATTGCAATTATGGGTTTCGGAACGGTCGGTTCGGGCGTTGCCGAGCTGTTCTT
The DNA here is from genome assembly GCA_002440045.1 of Ruminococcaceae bacterium UBA6364. Taxonomy (GTDB): domain Bacteria; phylum Bacillota; class Clostridia; order Oscillospirales; family Acutalibacteraceae; genus DTU089. Next base: position 3,716 of record DJRI01000161.1, read on the forward strand.
AAAAAACAAAAAGAGTATTGTTCAAAGAAGCGGCCAGAGCACGCTTGAGCTTAAACGTATTCTTGATATAAGAGATTTTTCGGGGCACGCGCTTGCACCGCTGTTTACCGATAATTTTGACGATATTCTTAATGACCCGTCGATAAGAATAGTTGTTGAAACGATGGGCGGGCTTAACCCGGCATATGAATATGTTTCAAAATGCCTTGAAGCGGGCAAGGATGTTGTTTCTTCAAACAAAGAGCTTGTCGCTTCTAAGGGGTGCGAGCTTTTAAAGCTTGCCGAAAAAAATAACGTCAATTTTCTTTTTGAAGCAAGCGTCGGCGGCGGCATACCGATTATACGCCCGATAAGCCAATGCCTTGCCGCGAACGAAATCGACGAAATTGCGGGAATACTCAACGGCACAACAAACTTCATTCTTAAAAAGATGATAGATGAAAATATGAGCTTTGACGACGCGCTCAAGCTTGCACAGGCAAACGGCTATGCCGAAAGAGACCCCTCTGCCGACATATTGGGCTTTGACCCTGCACGAAAAATATGTATTCTCGCTTCACTCTGCTTCGGCAAACACGTTTACCCCGATTTTGTTGAGACCGAAGGTATAACCGAAATCACCCACAGCGATATTGACTATGCCGCAGAACACGGCTATGTTATAAAGCTTATCGGCAGGGCAAAAAAATATTCCGACGATAAAATAACAGCCACTGTGGGACCTTGCCTTATCCCCAACCACAGCCAGCTTTCAAATGTCGATGATGTTTTCAATGCCATTCTTGTGCGCGGCGACGCTATAGGCGACGTTGTGTTTTACGGCAGGGGCGCGGGCAAATTCCCGACGGCAAGCGCAGTGGTGGCTGACATAATCGACTGTGCGCGCCACAACACAAAAAGGCGTCTTTTCGGGTGGGACTGTGCAGAAGATAATTATGTTATGGACCCGCTTATGGCAACAAGCTCGCTTTATGTCAGAGCCGAAGCGGACGACTATGTTGCGGCATTCAACGCAATCAACTCTGTTTTTGAAAGCCCCTCGATACTTCACCGCGACGGCGAAAGCAAAAACGAAATTGCTTTTATTACCCCCTCTATGCGCGAAAAAGAGGCTCGCGCCGCAATAAGCAAGCTCCCCATTAAAGCAGAGCTTATTTTAAGAGTAATGGACTACTGATACTAAATTAATATGACAAAACCTCCTTTGGTGCACGGTATTAAGCCGTCCGAAGGAGGTTTTAATTTTTATGAAAAAAAGAGGGGCTGCAAAAGCAGCCCCTGTTTCAATGCACTTTCATAGTGCATTTTTATTGTGTTATTTTGCCTGTGCGGCTTTCTTTTCAGCTTCCTGCTTTTCGAGCTTTTTCTCTTTTCTCTTATAAACAAGGAACCAAATCACGCCGATTGCAACAAGTACGCCTATTACTATACCGAGTATTGAACCCGAATTGTCGGGAACGTCTATCGTAACAGCGTCATAGTTGAAATAGAAGCAGCCGTCAAATGCGTTATCGTCATAAGAAGTGAGGTTTGAATTAACAACAAACTCACGAAGCTCGTTGCATGAGCCGAATGCATAAGAGCCGATTTTTCTTACGCTTTCGGGGATATTGACGCTTCTTAATGCGTCGCAATCAAAGAAAGCTTCGTCGCCTATTTTCTTAAGTCCGTCGCAGAATGTTACGGAAGTAAGACCGTCGCAGTCATAAAATGCTCTCTCGCCTATTTCTGTTATACCGTCGGGAATTTTGTATTCACCGTCTTTGCCCTGCGGGAACAAAACAAGCTTGTTCCATTCGCCGTTTTCGTCGGCGGCAACAACAGCACCGTCAAGCGTTTTGTAAGCGGCGTTGCCTTCGCTGATATTTACAGCTTCAAGATTAAGGCATCCGAGGAAGCTTAACGGGTCAAGCACGGCAAGCGTTGCGGGAAGAGTAATTTCTTTAAGAGCCGCGCAACCGCTGAAAGCATATTTACCTATTGATTCAACCGAGCCGAGCGTAACGCTTTCAAGAGCGGCACAGCCGGCGAACAGGTCTGTCGGTATTGCGGTAACACCTTCGGGAAGAACAATGTTTTTAAGAGCGGCACAGCCTTTGAACGCCGCACTGCCGAGAGTTGTGAGGGCAGAACCTTCAGAGAACTCCGCTTTTTCAAGAGTTGCAACATTTTCAAATGCGCAATCGTCAATCGTTACAACGTTTTTGGGTATTGTAACGTTTTTAAGAGAAGCGCCCTTAAATGCCTCTTTGCCGATAAACTCAAGCGAAACGGGAAGAATAACAGCCGTTACGGTTTCATTATTAACCGCATTGTCGGCAACAGCCGTTGTGCCGTCGGCAACAGCAAGCGTTGCAACGTTGCCCGACACTCTGTAAAGAACGCCGCCTGCATAAACAGCGCCGCCAGCAGAGTTTTTGAACCAAGCCGTTGAATCAAGCGCGGCTTCTTCAATATTTCTTAAAGTCGAGGGGAAGCTAATTGATGTAACGCCGTCGCAAAGGGTAAATGCGTCGGCACAAATAACCTCGGTACCCTCGGCTACGGCAACAGCCGAAGCGCCGCTTGCGGCAAGAATTACAAGCTCTTTTCCGTCTTTTGAATAAATGCCGGAAACAGTGTTTTTAAAGAATGCGTTATCTTCGGCAACTTTAATGTCTTTAAGAGCAGAGCAGCCCGAAAAAGCGGAAGCCGAGAAATTTTCAAGCGATGCGGGAAGAAGTACGCTTTCAAGGCTCTTGCAGAAAGCAAACGACTCATCGCCGAGCTTGCTGACCTTTTCGCCGAGCGAAAGCTCTTTAAGGTTTTCGTTGCCGTAGAAAGCGCCCGTGTCAATTCTTACAACGCCGTTGCCTGTTTTAACGCTTGTAAGTCCTGCGTTTTTAAAGGCATATGCGGCAATATCGCGAAGCGTATCGGGAAGCTCTATTGAAGAAAGAGCCTTACAGCCTTCAAAAGCCGAAGCGCCTATATATGTAACGGCGCCGCCGAGCTTAATCTCTGAAAGAGCGTCGGCATTTTTGAATGCGCTGTTGTTGATTGTGGTAACGGACTCGGGCAGGCTGATTGATTTAATCTTTGAATTTTCAAAGGCGTATGCGCCGATTGTTTTAAGCGCCGTATCCTCGGTGAAAGAAATACTTTCGATGTCGGAGCCGCGAAGAGCGCCGTTTCTTATTTCTTCAACCTTTTGCGGAAGCTCAAAAGCGCCTGTTTTTGCCGCGGGGAAGGAAATTAAAACCTTGCCGTTTTTAGAATAAAGAACGCCGTCCTGAGCCGAGAAGTTTTTATTCTTTTCGTCAACCGTAAAGCTTTCAAGCGTTTCGATATTTGCAAATACGTTTGAGCCGAGGTTTTTCATATTTTTGCCGAAGTCCATGGTTTTGAGCTTTGTGTCGGCAAATGCTCTGTCTTCAATGTCGGTAATTGTTTCGCTGAGCTTTACATCGGTAAGAGATGTGCAGCCCGCGAAAGCTTCATAGCCGATTGAGGCAACCGTACAACCCGAGAAATCAGCCTCTTTTAATGAAGAGCAACCCTTGAAGGCGCCCGCGTCGATAAGCGACACGGCAGAGCCGCAGGTGATTTTTTCAAGGTTTGTGCAGTTCTGGAAAGCATAAAGGCCAATCTCTTCAACGTCGTCGCCGAAAGTGACTGTTTTTATGTCGGTGCAGCCGATGAATACATATTTTTCGATTATTTCGATGCCCTCGCCTATAACAAGGTCTTTAACGTCGCCCTTGTAAGAATAAAGGACTCTGCCGAGGCTGAGAGCGCCGTCGGGAGCGTTATTTTCCCATGCAGTGCCTGTGAAAGCATCTTTTGCAACGTTTTTAAGGTTTTTGTGGTGTTTGACTTCTGCAAGAGCAGAGCAACCGTAGAAACATCTTTCGGGGATTGCGGTAACGGAATCGGGTATTGCGTATTCGGTCATCGAAACACAGCCCTCAAAAGCGGACATACCGATTTTTGTAAGAGAGTCTGCTTTTTTAACTTCCTTAAGGGCCGTGCAGTTCATAAAAGCGCCGGGCTTTAATTCTGTTACGGCCGATGTGAGTTTTACTGTCGTTATGTTTTCGTTGCCCGCAAAGCACCCATTACCTACGGATGTGAGGGACAACCCGCCAATCTTTGACGGAACCGTTACAACGGTGTCGTTTCCGGTGTAGCCTACAATCTCTGCTTCGGAGTCGTTGTTGATTCTGATATACTCAAAATCGCCTTCGGCTCTTTTGTTAAGAAGCTCCTCTTCGGAGAGTGTAAGCTGTTCTCCGAGTCCGTCGCTGTCGGCGAATGCCGAAATCGGGACGGCAGCCGTAAACACGATTACCATTAAAATCGCAAGAATACAGCTGAGCGGCTTTTTAAATGCTGTCATAAAATAACGCATCCCTTCAAATAATTTCTGCGGAATATACCAAATTACAGATAGAGTTATTATAATATAAACCCCCTCGCTTGTCAAGCAATACGCCGACTTGCGAGGGGTCTGCACGAGCTTAATGTTTAACAAAATTTCAGACCGATTTATGTGTAATTTGTCATTTCGTATGCCCTTACGGTGTTTTCAAGAAGCATTGTTATCGTCATAGGACCGACGCCGCCCGGAACGGGCGTTATATACGACGCTTTCTTTTCAACATCCGAAAAAAGAACGTCGCCGCAAAGCTTTCCGTTTTCGTCGCGGTTTATGCCGACGTCTATAACAACAGCGCCGCTCTTTACCATATCGGCTGTTATAAGGTGCGCCTTGCCGGTTGCGGCAACAAGTATATCGGCTCTGAGCGTTTCCGCTTTAAGGTCTTTTGTTTTTGAGTGGCAAACGGTCACCGTGGCGTTTTCTTTTAAAAACATCATTGCAAGCGGCTTTCCGACAATGTTGCTTCTGCCGACTATAACGCAGTGTCTGCCCTCAATCGGAATGTTCTTTTCTTTGAGCATTTCAATAACCCCGGCGGGCGTGCAAGGCAAAAAACCGTAATCGCCCGTAAGTATGCGCCCCGTGTTTATCGGGTGAAAAGCGTCAACATCCTTTTTGGGGTCAATGGCATTTATAACGTTTTTTTCGTTTATGTGAGAAGGCAGCGGCAGCTGACACAGTATGCCGTTAACGCGCGGGTCCGAATTGAGCTTTGAAATAAGCTCTAAAAGCTCGCTTTCGCTTGTGTTTTCGCTCAATGCGTATTCAAACGATTCAATTCCGACCTCTTCACAGGCGCGCCTTTTATTTCTTACATAAATCTTTGAAGCGCCGTCGTCGCCGACGATTATAACGGCAAGCCCGATGTGACCGCCGTTTTCGCGGTACTTAAATACCTTTTCTTTTATTTCGCGGCGTTTTTTTGCCGAAATTTCGGTACCGCTGATTATTTCAGCCATTTTCGCCACCGCCTTCGTTTTCGCCGCCGACAGCTTTTGACGCTTTTACCTTTTTCTTTTTGGGCGGCATATCCTGTTTTTCGCCGTATTTGTCAAAATAATAATCAACACCCTCGATAGGCTTCGGGTTTTTAAGAACGGATAAAAGCTTTATTATGAAAATTGCAAGGCACACAACCGCAAGCACCAAAGAAAGCGCCTGCGACACGCGAATGTCGGTGCTGCCGATATAAAGGCTGTCGGTTCTCAAGCCCTCAACAACCGCTCTTTCAATACCGTACCACACGCCGTACAAAAGGAACATCTGCCCGCTGAACTTTCTGCACTTTTTAAGTATGATATAAAGCACCAAAAAGCCGAGAATGCACGAAACGGATTCATAGAAAAACGTCGGGTGGACGCGAATATTGTTTTCTGAAATATAGGCATAAACATTTTCCGTTCCCGAAAGCCCGAATTTGTCGGGATTTGCGGCGATATAGTCCGCAACCTTGCGGCTCATCATTCCGAAATCGCCGTTTGTTATTGTGCCGAACGCCTCCTGGTTTGCATAATTGCCCCATCTGCCTATGCCCTGACCTATAAGAAGGCTCATTCCGACAAGGTCAAGCAGGTTATAAAAGTTGATTTTTTCAACCTTGCAGGTTATGTAGCCGGCAAGAATACCGCCTATAATACCGCCGTAAATGGCAAGTCCGCCGTGCCATATTTTAAATATTTCGCTTAAATGGCTGCCGTAGTATTCCCACTCGAAAATAACATAATAGGCTCTTGCGCCGATTATTCCGCCGAATGTGCCGTAAATGAGCACATCGACCATCTTGCCGAGGTTAATCTTCCAGGTATACGCAATTCTTCCGCCGAAAAGCGCGGCAAGCGTAAAGCCGAATGCGATTATCACACCGTACCATTTTATGCTGACTTCGTGCCCGAAAATATTCGCTTCGCAAAACACCGAGGACACGTCAAACACCTTGTCGATGCCGCCGAAGGTAACTTCGGCAACATCGGAAAACCAATCAATCATTTAAAACTCCCCTTTACAGCGGATTTATTACCGAAAGAACGCATTTGTTCTCGTCAAACGAGGTTTCTAAAAGCCCGTTAACGCAGTCAAGGTCTATTTCCTGCAAAATGTTAAATTCGGAAAAAAGCTTTTCGCCCGAAAAATGCGACACAACAAGTCCGTTTGCAAGCGTGTCTATATCGGAGAATGCGCGGACGGTTTTGCCGTATTGCTTTCTTCTTGCAATTTCAAAATCCTCTTTTGAAATCCCCGATTTTTTAAACTCTTTTATTTTATCTTTTATAGCCTTTGCTACTTTTTCGGGGTCTTTCGATTCGCCCGAAAACAGCTGACAGGCATATTCGTGACCGTTGAAATACTCGCACGAGAAAGAGCCGTTAATAAGACCTTCGTCCAAAAGCTCTTCATAAAGCGACGACATCTGCCCTGCGATAATGTCAAGCAAAAGCGTCATACCTATTTCATCTTTAAGCGAAACAAGCGGTTTTGCCCTTGAATCTTTAAAGCCGAGAACGAAAACGGGCGTTACAACCGAAAGCTTGCCTTCAATATACGGCTTTACTATTGTTTCGGGCTCTTTTTCAATTGCCCTTTCGACTGTAAAATCAGCGTCGGGCTTAATAAGCCTGTCTGCAACCTCAATCACTTCTTTGGGCGTTACGTTGCCAGCAACCGCAAGCGCCATATTGCCGAGGTTGTAAAAAGTGGCGTAGCACTCGTGAAGCATCTGCGCCGTAATTTGCGATATTGACTCCTTTGTTCCCGCAATATCGGTCTTTACGGGGTGCGTGTGATACATACATTTAAGCATATTGAAAAGGCACTCCCAATCGGGAACATCTCTGTACATATCTATTTCCTGACCGATTATGCCCTGCTCTTTTCTGACGGTTTCCTCGGTAAAATAGGGGTGTCTTACAAAATCTATCAATATTTCAAAATTCTCTTTAAAGCTCCCGGTGCACGAAAAAAGATAGCATGTCCTGTCAAAGCCCGTATAAGCGTTAGCCGAAGCGCCCGTTTTTGCATAGCGCTCAAACGCGCCCAATTCTTCGCTTTCAAAAAGCTTGTGTTCAAGAAAATGAGCAATGCCCTCGGGAACACGGGTGAATTCCTTGTCTCCCTTAAGCTTAAAGCAAGTG
>DJRI01000168.1:0-16642 GCA_002440045.1 Ruminococcaceae bacterium UBA6364
CCTTTTTTGCCGGGTACAAGCCACTCCACATAGCCTGCAAGGTTTTGTCTGAAGTCAAGAACAAATTCGCCTTTAGGGGTAACAATAAGCTCCGGCTCTTCAATGCGCGCCATTTCACGCGTTTCTTCGCCCTCTGTCGGGATTAAAATATCTTTTTCTGCGGGGACGGTTTTGATTTTTATTTTTTCTTCGGTGTCGGCGTTAAAGTCAACTGTTTCGCCGTTGTATATATTGGAATAAAGAATGTTGCTTTTAAAGCCCTCCCATGTGCCGTCGGTATAAATATTTTCGACCGTGCCGTCATCATATGTTATTTCAAGAGCCGCAATAAGAGCCGCCTCGCCCGAAGCGAGGTATTCTCTGTCTTCGTTTTTTCTTTTGTGAAGACGTCTGCCTATTCCGAGGGCTATATCTATTTCGTTGCACTCTTCAATAAACGAAGTGACGTTATAGACCTGATATTGAAGCCTTGTTTCATAGCTCGTCCAGCCGGGTGCAAAAATAAAGCTGCCGACGCGCTTGCCGTTTATATATGCTTCGTAAAAGCCGAGCGCACTTACGGAAAGAAGCGCCTTTGTAACCTTTTTTTCTGCCCAGAATACCTTGTGAAAAACGGGGCATACCGTTCCTATATTTTCTGCCTGCCTTATAAATTCGGCGTTTTTGATGTTGCTCATAAAAGACGTGCTCCTTTGTTGACAATTATTTTATAATGTTATAATATATTAAACGCACTTCAAAAACAAGTACCAACGGAGGCAAAAATGAAAAATCTTTCGGATATAAATACCGTGCGCCGCGTTATGGAAAAGCACGGCGTAACGTTCAACAAGGGTCTCGGGCAGAATTTTTTGACAGACCCCGAAATTTGCCCCGCCATGGCTGACTGTGCAGAGCTTTCCGAAAACACCTGTGTAATCGAAATAGGTCCCGGCGTAGGCGTGCTTACGGCTGAGCTTGCCAAAAGAGCGGGCAAGGTTTTAAGCTTTGAGGTTGACAGGCGGCTTTTGCCAGTGTTAAACGAGACGCTTTCGGAATTTCGCAATGTTGAAATAATAAATGCCGATATTTTAAAGGTCGATTTAAAACAGCTTATAGAAGAAAAATGCAAGGGTTTTGACATAGCCGTTTGCGCAAATCTTCCTTACTATATAACTTCGCCGATTATTATGAGCCTTCTCGAAAGCAGACTTCCCATAAAAACGGTAACTGTTATGGTTCAGAAAGAGGCGGGCGAAAGGCTTTGCGCCGAAGTGGGAAGCAGAAAAAGCGGGGCGGTGACCGTCGCCGTTACATATTTTTCAAAGCCCGAAATGCTCTTTTTCGTGCCGCGCACCGCGTTTTTGCCGCCGCCGAATGTTGACAGCTGCGTTATTAAGCTCAAAATAAGAAAAGAGCCGCCTGTAGCCCCCAAAAGCGAAGAATTCTTTTTTAAGGTCGTGAAGGCGGCGTTTTCTCAAAGGCGCAAAACAGCCGAAAATTCAATAAGCGCGGGGCTTCACATAAATAAAGACGCTGTGGGAAACGCGCTTGAAAGCGTGGGGCTTCTGAAGAATGTAAGAGCCGAGAACCTTACTATGGAGGATTTTGCGGCGCTTTCGGATATTCTTGAAAATTGTTAAAATACCGTTCACATTGTATTTGTTGCAATTTTTTTGCTTAAAATATATAATATAGTTACTATAAATTGACTGTAAAAGAGGGAGGCGGTTTAGTGAAGCTTTCTTTAATAATACCGTGCTTTAATGAAGAGAATAACGTTACCGCTTTTTTTGACGCGACCGAGCGCGCGTTTTCGGGCTGCGGGTTTTCATATGAATATGTTTTTGTAAACGACGGCAGCCGCGACAAAACCCTCGAAAATTTAAAAAAGCTTTATAACGATAATCCGACGGCTTTTATTAAGGTTTTGAGCCTTTCAAGAAATTTCGGGAAAGAAGCGGCTGTTTACACCGGGCTTTCGCACGCTTCGGGCGAGCTTACATGTATAATTGACGCCGATTTGCAGCAGCGCCCCGAAACCGTGCTTAAAATGATGGAGCTTTTAAACGGCGACACCGACTGTGTTGCGGCGTATCAGGACAAGCGCCGCGAGGGCAAGGTGCTTTCGTTTTTCAAAAGCACGTTTTATAAGCTTATTAACAAATTTTCGGATATTGAGTTTGTAAACGGCGCAAGCGATTTCAGGCTTTTCAGAAAAAATGTGCGCGACGCGATTCTCTCAATGCCCGAGTATTACAGATTTTCAAAAGGCCTTTTCTCGTGGGTCGGCTTTAACACCGTGTATATGCCCTATGAAGCCGAAAAAAGAAACGACGGCGTTTCAAAGTGGTCGTTTAAAAAGCTTTTCAAATATGCGGTCGAGGGGATTGTATCTTTTACCACCGCGCCGCTTAAATTCGCAATGCATCTCGGCATAATATCTTCGGCTGTCGCATTTATTTATGCTGTTTGGGTAATAATAAAGCGTCTTGCCTTTGGGGTCGAGGTTCAGGGCTACGCCACAATAGTTGTGCTTATACTTCTTCTCGGCGGTATTCAGCTTATTTGCATAGGCGTTATAGGCGAATATCTTGCAAGAATTTTCGTGCAAAGTAAAAACAGACCGATAAGCATTGTAAAAGAGGTTCTCTCTTACGATGAAAACGACAAAAAGTCTGATTAAACGGAGCTAATATGGGTGATTTTTTTAAAAAGCATAAGGAAATAATTCTTTATGTTGTTTTCGGCATAATAACCACGGTTTTAAGCTGGGGGCTTTATGCGCTTTTTGCAAATGCGCTTAAAATGAGCGTTTTCGCTTCAAGTGCCGTAAGCTGGATAATAGTTATAACGGTTGCCTTTATTACAAACAAGCTGTTTGTGTTTGAGTCAAAAAGCTTTAACTTAAAGGTGCTTTTAAAAGAGGCGTCAAGCTTTCTTGCCTCGCGCGCGGCAACGGGTGTTATTGAGGTCTTCGGCGTTCCGCTTCTTGCAAAAACAGGGTTTGACAACATATTTTTCAGTTTGGTTACGAAAATAGGACTTAAAAACAGCCTGTTTTTTACACCCGGCATATACTCAAAAGCGGTGCTTGTTTTTATTGTCGTGCTTTTAAACTATGTTTTTTCAAAGCTTGTTGTGTTCAAAAACAAATCGCATGAAGAAAAAATACAGTCCGAGCAAACCGAATAATTGAATAAATAAAAGCCGGCTGCGGTTTCGTCTTGAAATCACAGCCGGCTTTTTAGGCGTCAGTCAATCTCTATTTCGGCGTATTTAATCGTTTTGCGCTCATATGTATATGTTATATAAAGCTTTTTATTTACGGCGGTTATCGCAGGATAGCTGAATTCAAAATCGCCGATTTTCGATTCAAGCTTATAAAATTCTTCAAAGGTTTTGCCGCCGTCAAACGAGCGCATTAACGTGAGCGGCGAGCGGTCGCCCCAATTTTCGCCTATGGGGTTTGAAACAAGTACAAGCGAACCGTCCGAAAGAGAAACAACATCTATTCCGCTGTTGTTGTTCAAAAGCTCTGTTTCATACGCCTTGCACCACGTTTTTCCCGCGGTTTTGCTGTCGCTTCGGTAAATTTTGCCGGCATTTGTTCTGACAAACATATGAACGCCGCTTTCATCCTCCCAAAGCGTGGGCTGAATCATATCGACTCTTTTGCCGTTCTTTTTCGGCCTTAAAACAAAGTTCGAGTGCTCAAATGTAAAACCGCCGTCTTTTGAAATATCGACAAAGCATTTCCAGCCGTTGATTTTGTGCTCTTTTGACGCGGGCGCGAGAACAGTGCCGTCTTTCAACATAACGGGCTTGTTTTTTACGGGACCTCTGCCGCCGTCGTCATCGTCTTTTAAAAGCGGCTTTGCTTCGCAAAAGCTCTTGCCGCCGTCAAGCGACACGGCGTAATATGTAACCCATTTTGAAATGGGCTTGCCGTACTTGAAATAAAGAATAATCTTTCCCTCTTCGGGCGAAAACAGCACGGGGTTCCAGTGCGGAAGCGGTTTTTCGGGCGCGCTTACGGAATAAGGCGCGCTCCACACGCCGTTTTCGCGGACGGAGACATAGATTTTCACATCGTCCGCACCCTCTTTTGTGCCGCCGAACCACGCGGCAACAACATTGCCGCCGCTTAACGGAAGCACCGTTGAAGCGTGACAGCTTTTTGTGATAAGGCATTCGGGATAAATAAATTCGGAGTGCGCCGAAAGAACGGTTGTTTTCATAAGGTCACCTATAATAAATTATTTCTTAATATATAGTATCACACCGAAAAAGCAAATGCAATATTTAAAATCGGGTTGACAACTATCAATTGATAGCGTATAATAGTGTTGAAATCGGAGGGGGTATATTTGGGAAAACTACATTCAATAATATCTAAAAGAAGAGATGTTGAAAGCTTTTTAACCGCTGTTAAGGCAACGATTAGCGATGAAAGCTTTAACATTAAAAGGCAGTTTTTCTTTATTGTAAAGCAAAAAACACAGGAAACGTTGCTTGAACTCGGTTTTGATTCCGAAGATGTAATAAAAGAGATTGAAAAACTGACGGTTTCTGATTACAGCGAAACGCTGACGACGGAAACATTATTGTATGTGTTTCTTTTCATTATCCGGAACACCCGATGATGCACCCTTATAAATAAGTTAGGAGGTTTTCAAATGAACTGCACGGCACAAGAAGAGATGTATTGCCCGATTTGCGACACCGTACACAAGGTGACTTTTTTAGAAAAAAGCGCAAAAGCTGTAATAAAAAACGTAGAAGTTTCTTATATCGAAAAAGTTTTTGTCTGTGATTTGTGCGACGAAGATAACGAATTTGTTACGCCAAAGCTTATGAATGAAAATCTTCTTTCCGCAAGAGACGCATACCGCGAGAAAAGAGGGCTTTTGACCTCTTCAAATATAGCCGCAATACGAAAAAAATACGGCTTAACTCAATCGGAGCTTGCCTTGCTGCTCGGTTGGGGCGAAATTACGATAACGCGATATGAAACAAAACAAATACAGGACGAAGCGCACGACGGTGTGCTTAGACAGATAAAAGACGACCCGTCGGTTTTGTATGATTTTCTTTCCAAAAACAGAGGCTCTTTTTCGGAAAAGCGTTATTCTGAAATTAAGGCTACGCTTATAAAATGCATAGATACCGACGGCATCGAATTTGCCGAAAAAAGGCTTTTGCTCGACAGATACAAAAAATATGATACCCCGTCGGAACTTAACGGTTTTACTGTTTTGAATACCGAAAAAATCCTTGCCGTAATAACTTATTTTGCAAGCAGAATGGAGTGCCTTTATAAAGTAAAGCTTATGAAGCTTTTGTGGTATGCCGACATATTGTATTATAAACGGTACGGAACATCTTTAACGGGAATTGTTTATCTCCACGAACAGCACGGCGCACTGCCCGAGGGCCACAACGAAATTTTACGTTTAAAAGGTTCTGTTATAAGCGAAGAGGAGACAGGCGAAAGCGTCAGAACAAAAATACTTCCGAATGAGAATTATATTGATTACGCTTTTACGGCAGAAGAAAAAAATGTTCTTGATACGGTGATAGCTAAGTTTAAAAATTACACGGGGAAAAATATTTCCGAGTATATGCACAAAGAGAAGGCTTATATAAACACCGTTAAAAATGAGCCTATTTCTTTTGAATGGGCAAAATATCTTAACGAGTTTTAAAAAAATATCGGTTACGAAAGACTGCACTTGCAGTTGCGTAACCGATATTTAGGCATAAGGAAGCCTTCTTATGCTTTTATTTATGATAAAGCTTTTTAGACTCGTGCTGAGGCTCACAAGTGAGGTTTATGCCGAGCTTTCTGAAAGTGTCGCGGTCAACCTGTGAAAGGATTACGGTCGAGTGCGCTTCACTGCCATTTAAAGCGTGCAGGCTCAAAAATGCCTGTTTTGCCGCTTCGCTTGTTACGGCGCTCATGGTAAGGGCGATAAGAACCTCGTCGGTGTGAAGGCGCGGGTTGTGGTTGCCGAGGATATCGGTTTTAAGCATCTGTATAGGCTCAATAACCACGCGCTCGATAAGAAGCTTTGAATCGTCTATTTTTGCGGTGGCTTTAAGCGCGTTTAAAAGCGCCGCCGACGAAGCGCCCAAAAGGTCCGAGGTCTTGCCGGTGACAATGCTGCCGTCGGGAAGCTCTATTGCAACTGCCGGTCTCATACCGGTGGCTTCGCTTTTTTCAAGCGCGGCTTTTACCGTGGGGCGTGTGCTTTCGACGGTTATTCCCGCCTGGTTCATAAGGCTTTCGATTTTTGCTATTGCGGTGTCGTTTTTGATGCCGCTTTTTTTGTCGCAAAGCGTTGCGAAATAGCGGCGAACTATTTCTTCATACGAGGCCCTGCGGCACACGTCATCGTCGGTTATGCAATAGCCCGCCATATTTACGCCCATATCCGTGGGGGATTTATAGGGGCTTTTGCCCTCAATTTTTTCAAATATTGCGTTGAGCACGGGGAAAACCTCAACGTCGCGGTTGTAGTTTACGGTTGTTTTGCCGTATGCTTCAAGGTGATAGGGGTCTATCATATTAACGTCGTTAAGGTCGGCTGTGGCCGCTTCATACGCAAGGTTTACAGGGTGCTTTAACGGCAGATTCCATATGGGGAATGTTTCAAATTTTGCGTATCCCGCTTTTATGCCCCTTAAATTTTCGTGATAAAGCTGTGAAAGGCACGTTGCCATTTTGCCGCTTCCTGGGCCGGGGGCGGTTATAACGACAAGCGGGCGGCTTGTTTCGATATATTCGTTTTTGCCGAAGCCCTCTTCGCTTACTATGTAGCGGACGTTATAAGGGTAGCCCTCTATCGGGTAGTGCATAAACACTTTAATGCCGAGCGATTCAAGCTTTTCTTTGAATTTCATTGCGGCCGGCTGACCGTTGAACTGCGTAATAACAACGCTTCCCACAAAAAGCCCAACGCTTGTGAATGCGTCTGTAAGCCTTAAAACGTCGCTGTCGTAGGTTATGCCGAGGTCGCGGCGGATTTTGTTGCTTTCTATGTCGTTTGCCGAAATGACTATTACGATTTCGGCGTGGTCTTTAAGCTTTAAAAGCATCTGAAGCTTGCTGTCGGGCTTGAAGCCCGGAAGCACTCTTGAAGCATGAAAATCGTCAAAAAGCTTTCCGCCGAATTCAAGATAAAGCTTTCCGCCGAACTCCGCTATGCGTTTTTTTATCTGCTCCGACTGCTTTTCAATGTACATATTGTTATTGAAGCCTATCTTCCCGTATTTCATAAAAAACACCCTTTCCGACTAATTGTAGCAAAAAAGAAAAACAATGTCAATGAAGCGGCAAAAGGATTTGCTTTCCCGAGTGCCAAACTTTTGCACGGGTTTTTGGTGATTTTCGGCAAAAAATACACACTCGGTTTTTTTGTTGACTTTAAATCGCTTTGGGATTATATTATTAATATCGGGTATAAAAGAACCCACCGTTCTATCCGTTTATACCTAAGTATAAAAGTATTAAGGAGCACCAGCTTATGTCAAGGTTTTCAGACGAATTCAACGTTGAGTTTTCGCCTAAGGCGCGCCGCGACCATATGATAGTCAGAAACGGCGTGCGTTTTACCGTTTTAACACCGTGCCTTATAAGAATAGAAAATCAAAGTGCGGAAAAGTTTTGCGACGAGCCGACGCAGTCGGTGTGGTTTCGCGATTTTGACTCGCCCGTTTTTGCCGTGAACGAGGGCGGCGGCCACATTGCGATAAAGACCGAAAAAATTAATCTGCTCTATTCGCTTTCGTTAAAAAAGGTTGTAAGAATTAAGCTTCGCGACGGCAGAACGGTGACGGATTTTAATTCGGGCAATTTAAAGGGTACTTGCAGAACGCTTGATGTTTCGGCGGGTGTGCCGATTCTCGGCGACGGAATTATTTCAAAAAACGGCGTAGCCGTGCTTGACGACAGCGACTCGCTTGTTTTAAGAAAAAACGGCGAGATAGCTTCGCGCGATTATAAAGAACGTGACGTTTATTACTTTGCATACGGCTTTGACTATATAGGCGCAACGCGCGACCTTTATAAGCTCACGGGCAAAACGCCGCTTCTTCCGCGTTTTGCGCTTTCAAACTGGTGGAGCAGATATAAAGCCTACACACAAGACGAATATCTTGCTCTTACGGACAGATTTATTAAAGAACAGATTCCGATAACCGTTGCGACTGTCGATATGGATTGGCACTGGGTCGATATTAAGAAAAAGTTCGGTTCCGAAAGCCACAAAATGACCTCGCACAAGAATTTTCTTGAATATTTTTATGACGCGTGGTCGCCCGGCTGGACCGGCTACAGCTTCAATACGGACCTTTTTCCCGACCCCGAGGGCTTTTTAAAGAAGCTCAAAGCGGACGGCTTTAAAGTGACCTTTAACCTGCACCCGTCACAGGGCGTGCGTTGGTTTGAAAACAGCTACGAAGAAATGTGCCGCGCCATGGGGATGGACCCCAAAACAAAAAAGCCCGTAAAATTTGATATTACGAACGAAAAGTTTGTTGAAAATTATTTTAAAATTCTTCATCACCCCTATGAAAAGATGGGCGTTGATTTTTGGTGGATAGACTGGCAGCAGGGCACGCGCTCAAAAATACCGGGTCTTGACCCTCTTTGGGCGTTGAATCATTATCATTATATAGACAACGGCCGCGACAAAAAGCGTCCGCTTATTCTCTCGCGCTTTGCGGGCGTCGGCAGTCAGCGCTATCCCGTCGGCTTCAGCGGAGACACCGTTCAGATGTGGCGAAGCCTTGATTTTCAGCCGTATTTTACCGCAACAGCCGCAAACATAGGCTACCCGTGGTGGAGCCACGACATAGGCGGTCACTGTATGGGAAAAAAGGACGACGAGCTTTACATTCGTTGGGTGCAGTTCGGTGTGTTCAGCCCGATTATGCGCCTTCACTCAACCTCTAACGAGTTTATGGGCAAAGAACCGTGGAAATACAGCGGAACAATCGAAAGAATCGCAAAATATAACCTTAGACTGCGCCACAGGCTTTTGCCGTATATTTATACCATGAACAGGCGTACCGAAAGCCTCGGCAGGGCGATTTGCGAACCGATGTACTATGAGTTCCCGAAAAACGAAGAGGCATATGCCGTTAAAAATCAGTATTTCTTCGGAACGGAGCTTATCGTTGCGCCGATTACGGAGCATACCTCGTCCGACAACAATATGGCAGGCGTAAACGTATGGCTTCCCGAAGGCAGATTTACAGATGTTTTCACTGGCAGAATTTACAGCGGCAGCCGCTTTGTGAAAATGTACCGCGATGTTGAATATATCCCCGTGCTTGCAAAAGAGGGTGCAATAATTCCTTTAAGCGAAAACTGCACAACGAACGACACAAAGAATCCCGAGTCGCTTGAGGTGCTTATATACAGGGGCAATAACACGTTTAGGCTTTATGAGGACGACGGTGAAACGCTTAAGTTTAAAGACGGCGCGTTTGCAGAAACCCCGTTTTCTGTCAAAGAAAACGGCACCGCGCTTGAATTTTCAATCGGCAAGGCCGAGGGCGACATATCCGTTTTGCCGCAAAAACGCAAATATATTCTTAGATTTAAAGATGTTGTTTCAGGTGACGTTACGGTAAGAATAAACGGCAGAAAATCCTCGTGCGATGTAAATAACGAAGGCGGAACGATGGTTGTTACAGTTAAAAACGTTTCACCCGAGGACAGCGTGAGCGTAGGGCTTTCAACCTGCGACTATCTTGCGAATATGCCGAAAAAAGAAGCGCTTATCGAAACAATATCAAAATATCAAATGGGCAACGACTCAAAGGGAAGACTGTTTACGGATTTCGTCTTAAACGGCGGCAATATTCCGCCCGTTGCCGAGGATTTCAGCGGCCCTATAGAAGAGATACTTGCGCTTTACAGAGGTTAAGGAGTTTTAAAATTGTCTTTTGAAGAAATAATGACGTCCGCGGCAAAAAAGTGCCGAATGGAAATTGACCGTGAAACCTTAAAAAAGCTTTGCATTTATAAAGACCTTTTAAAAGAGTGGAACGAAAAAATAAACCTTACCGCCATTACCGACGACGAAGGCGTTGCACTGAAGCATTTTGCCGATTGCCTTTTGCTGTTTAAATATGTCGATATAAAAAGCGGTGCGTCTTTAATAGACGTCGGCACGGGCGCGGGCTTTCCGGGGCTTGTAATAGCCGCCGCAAGAAGCGACATAAACGTTACGCTTCTTGACTCAACGGGCAAAAAGCTTAAAGCGGTCAAAGACATAGCCGATAATATGGGGCTTAAAAACGTAACCGTGCTTCACGCACGCGCCGAAGAAGCGGGAAGAAGCGCCGATTACCGCGAGCGCTTCAGCTATGCAACCGCGCGCGCCGTGGCACAGCTTAATGTGCTTTGCGAATACTGCCTGCCGTTTGTCGCTTTGGGCGGAAGTTTTATTTCAATGAAAGGCGCCGCCGCAAAAGAGGAAATCGGCGCGGCAAAAAACGCCGTTTCGCTTCTCGGCGGCAAAACAGAGCGCGTTAACACCTTTGAAATTCCCGATTGCGGCGAAAGATGCATAATCGAAATTAAAAAGATATCGCAAACTTCGCCGAAATTCCCGCGAGCTTCGGCAAAAATCGCCGCAAAGCCCCTTTAATATTCCCGAAAAAAGGCGTTTTCCGTCAGTTTGACACGACGGAAAACGCTTTATTTTTAACGCTTTGTGTGTTATATTGTAGTCACGAAAGGGGAAGGACAGGCAGTAAAAAATCAGGCAGCCGCCGATTGATTTTAAACTAACAGGCAGTTACTTAAACGGCAACTCTGAAAGGAATTAGAAATGATAAGAGCTTCATCAAAAAACAAAGCCAATTGCCAGATACAGTTAATAAATCACGACTGTATTCTTCCGAACCCCAATCAACCGCGTGTGAGATTTGACTATTCCGAGCTTGAAGGGCTTGCTTCTTCCATCAGGACAAGCGGGCTTTTACAGCCGATAAACGTAAGGCCGCTTGAGGGCGGCAAATTCGAGCTTATTTCGGGCGAACGCCGCCTGAGAGCCGCCAGAATGGTGGGACTTACAAAGCTTCCGTGCATTGTGATGGATGTAAGCGACGGTCAGTCTGCGCTGTTTGCGTTGATTGAAAACGTCCAACGCCAGAATCTTGACTTTTTTGAAGAGGCGGAGGCTATAGAAAGGCTCACATCGGAGCACGGACTCTCGCAGGAGGAAATCTCAAAAAAGCTCGGCAAGGCGCAGTCAACTCTTTCAAATAAACTGCGGCTTTTAAGGCTCCCCGAAGATATGCGTTACAGAATAGCTTCGGCAGGACTTTCCGAGAGACACGCACGCGCGCTTTTACAGCTGCCCGACAATTCGGCAAGAAACCGCGCGCTTGACATAATAATAGACAGACATTTAAACGTTTCGGAGTCGGAGCGGCTCATAGCCGATATTTTAAAACGCCGAAAAGAGCCGAAACGCCCGCAATTAAAGGGCTTTAAGGATATGAGAATATTTATAAATACTCTTAACCACGCAGTGGACGCCATAAGAAAAGCCGGCATAGACGCCGACACGGCAAAAAGCGAAACCGACGAGTATTTTGAATATGTCATCAGAATAGCAAAGCCCGACGAAAAGCCTGTTATAACACAGGCGTTGTAACGATATATCCTTCGAGAACAGCCGACCGCTATAGAAAAGCACGGATTTGCGCGTCGATATTTGTGCCGTCAATAGAAGAAAGCTGTTTGAGGAGTATATATAAAGCCATATCTTTCTCTTTCACACCCCACATCCACAGCGAAACGCCCCTGACTTAAAGGTCGGGGCGTTTTGCTGTTGCGGCAAAGAAAAATTTGTGGTATATTAAATTTGTTTTGGAGGCGATACAGTGAAAAAACTTAAAAAGGCGGCGGTTTGCGCCGCGTGCGCTATTCTTGCTGTCGGCACTGCCGCGGGTGTGTATTTAATTTTAGCGCGAATTTCTGCAGGCGAAAGCAACAATTTAAAAGAGCTTGACGTTAAAGGCGTGCCGGCGCCCCTCCAATGTGCCGACTATGAAGCCGACGTGACGCTTTCCGAAATTAAAATGCACTATGCCGTCTACGGCGAAGACGAAGGAAAAAAGCCGCTTGTGCTTATTCACGGCAACGCCTGCAGTCACAAGACGATAGAAAGCGCGGCGCTTTATCTTGCAAACGACTTTACCGTTTATTCAATAGACAGCCGCTGTCACGGCGAAAGCACCGTAACACCCGAGCTTTCATATGAGCTTATGGCAGAGGACACAAAAGAATTTATAGACGCGAAAAAGCTTGAAAAGCCGTATATTGTCGGGCACAGCGACGGCGGCATTATCGCGCTTATGCTCGCTTCAAAATATCAGGACTCTGTTGGCGCCGTTGTTTCGTGCGGCGCAAACTCAAACCCCGACGGGCTTAAACAGCATTTTATAGAAAAAGTTAAACTGAGCAATAAAACGAACCCGTCCGTTCTTAACGACATAATATTGACCCAGCCCGATTTGAACCGCGCGCTTTTGTCAAAGATAAAATGCCCCGTGTATATCGTCGCGGGCGAGCACGATTTGGTTAAGCTTTCGGATACAGATTATCTTCACAAAAACATCAAAAACAGCAAAGAGGCGATAATTAAAAACGCCGACCACAGCTCGTATATTCTCGGCGACGGCAAAAAGGCATACAGGCTCGTTAAGGATTTTGTTGACGGTATATCAGAGAATTAATAACACGGCACCGTTTTAATTAACGGGCGCCCCTTTGAAGCTCTCACCGCATTTTTAAGTGCGGAGAGAGTTTTTTATTTTTGCCGATTTTGCTTGAGGCGGTTTCTGTGCTCATTTTTTGTTGAAAAGAGTTTTTCCGCTTCGGTTACAACAAGCGGCACAAGGCAAAGCGCAAAAACTGAAAGCCACTGCCTTAAAGTAAGGGATACAGTCTTAAATATCAAAGCCGCCTGCGGAATCAAAACAACGCTTACCTGCAAAAGCGTGCATAAGCACGCGCTTAAAAGAAGCTGCGGGTTTTCAAACGGCGAGACCGAAAAAACGGAGCGGTCCGTTCTTACGTTAAGCGAGTGGAAAATTTCGGCTATGCTGAGCGTGCAAAACGCCATTGTTCTTCCCGCGTCGAGCGAATACACATTTTTGCCGAACGTGAATGCAAAAAGCGATATTCCGCCGAAAAGAAGCCCCTCAAGAATAATGTCAAAGGCGCGTTCGCGCGTTATAATGCCCTCTGATTTTTGTATGGGCTTTCGTTTCATTATATCCTTTTCGGGTCTTTCAACGCCGAGTGCCATTGCAGGGAGTGAGTCTGTCACAAGGTTCAGCCACAAAAGCTGAACGGGCAAAAGCGGAGCGGGAAGTCCGAGAACAGAGGCGAAAAATATAAGCATAATTTCGCCGATGTTGCACGACAAAAGAAAGCGCACCGATTTTTTAATGTTATCAAAAAGACCTCTGCCAATGGCGACGGCGTTTACTATGGTTGAAAAATTGTCGTCGGTAAGAATCATATCGGAAGCGTTTTTTGCAACGTCCGTTCCGCTTTTGCCCATGGCGCACCCAATATCCGCCGCTTTAAGCGCTGGCGCGTCGTTAATGCCGTCGCCCGTCATAGCGACTGTTTCGCCGCATGATTTAAGCGCTTTTATTATTCTCATTTTGTGCTCGGGCGTGGCGCGGGCATAAACGCGTATATCCTTAACGACGCTTTTAAGCTCTTCGTCGGACATGGCGTCAAGCTCTGCGCCGTCTTTCGCAAGGTCCCCGGGCTCTAATATGCCGAGCCTTTTTGCTATAACTTTTGCCGTTATAAGCTGGTCGCCCGTTATCATCACAGGCGTAATTCCCGCTTCTTTGCATTTTTTGACGGCGTTTTCAGCTTCTTTTCTCGGCGGGTCCTCCATACCGATAAGCCCCATAAACGAAAGGTCGCTTTCGATTTTTTCATTAAGCGAGCTTATTTCTTTAAATGCAACGCCTATTACTCTCAAACCGCCCTCCGCCATATCGTTGTTTGCGTTTTCAATGGCGCGGACGTCGTATTTTGTAAGGGCAAATTTTCCGCTTCTTGAAAACCCCGAGGTACAAAGCTTCGAAAGATATTGCGGCGCACCCTTTGTTATTACAATGTAAGAGCTGTTGAGCCTGTAAACGGTGCTCATCATTTTTCTAGTTGAGTCAAAGGGGATTTCCTTTATTCTTTTATATATTGCGCCTTCTTTTGAAATATCAAAGCCGTTTTTTACGGCGGCTTCAAAAAGCGCTTTTTCGGTCGGCTCGCCCGTTACCGCGGTTTTTGAGCGCTTTTTTTGTACCTCGCAGTTTGTGCAAAGCGCCGCATATTTCAAAATATCTTTGCATTCAAAGCTTTCTGGCGAAAACACGCCGCTGCGCGGAAGCCTTATTTCGGTAACGGTCATTCTGTTTTCGGTGAGAGTGCCCGTTTTGTCGGAGCATATAAAAGTCGCGTTGCCGAGCGTTTCACAGCTCGGAAGATGGCGTATAATAGCCCCGCGTGACGCAAGCTTTCCGACTCCGCGCGAAAGCACAATGGTGACTATCGCCGGAAGCCCCTCTGGGATTGCGGCAACGGCAAGGCTCACGGCGAGCATAAAGCTTGAAAGAATATCGTTTTTTCTTATTATTCCGAGAACGAATATAACTGCACAGCACAAAAGCGCGCCCGCGCCGAGGGCTTTTGAAAGCTTTGAAAGCCGTTTTTGAAGCGGCGTGTCTTCGTCCTTGGTAAGAAGCATACCGGCGATTTTTCCTATTTCGGTATCTTTGCCCGTTGCCGTGACAACCGCTTCGCAGTGACCCGAAACGGCAAGCGTCGAAGCAAAAACGCAGTTGCTTCTTTCGGCTGTGGGTGCATTTTTCGGGTGGAGCCTTGACGCGCTTTTTTGCGCGGGGAGCGATTCGCCCGTCAGTGCGCTTTCATCGGAAGAAAAGCCCGAATCGCTGATGATTCTGCCGTCGGCGCAAATCATATCGCCGTTTTTAAGAGAAATTATATCGCCCTTTACAACATCCTCGGCAGGGATTTTTTTAAAAACGCCGTCTCTTTTTACATAAGCTTCGGGAGACGACATTTTTTTGAGCGCGTCAAGCGCTTTTTGCGCCTTTCTTTCCTGAAGCGTGCCTATTATTGCGTTAAGCACAACTATTGCGAGTATCACGGCCGTGTCCGTGAAGTCTTTTTCGCCGCCTATAAACGAAAGCACGGCGGAAATACCTGCGGCAACAAGCAGAACAATAATCGAAAAATCGGCGAATTGCGCAANNGGAAAAATCTTGACAGTACGCTTTTCGGCTTTTCTTCCGATATTATGTTCTTTCCGCTTTCGCGCAGTCTTTTTTCGGCATCAACGGTTTTAAGCCCGTTTCTCTCTGCTTTGAGTATTTCAAACGTTTCTCTGACGCTTTTAGATTGAAAATCAGCCATTTAAGACGCTCTCTTTCGGTTTTTTGTGCGAAATACGGCATAAACTGAAAATATTGTATTGCCAAAAGCACAAAATGTGTGTTATATTTATAATGTATTTTTGTGTGCGTAATTTAATGCATATTTTAGAGCCCATCGGAGTGATTTTATGATAAAGCTTTTGAAATTTTTAAAGCCGCACAGAAAGTTTGCTGTCTTTACGCTTCTTCTTGCCGCTGTTAATAATATACTTACGCTTGCTTTTCCGCTTCTTATGTCCCAGCTTATAAATAACGGCATAACACAGGGGAATCTTGAAAACATCAAGTCAGTCGGCGGCATACTTCTTCTTGTGTGCGTTGTTGCGGCGATAATATCCGTTTTAAACTGCTACTGTTCAAGCAAGGTTTCAACAAGCTTTGCCGGCGAGCTCAGAGAAACGGTGTTTAAAAAGGTCGAAAGCTTTTCTCAGGGCGATATTGACAAAATCGGCGTGCCGTCGCTTATTACAAGAACGACAAACGATATACGTCAGGTTCAGGACCTTATACTCGCTTCGTTAAGGTCGATAATCACCGTGCCCATTATGCTTATCGGCGGAACGGTTATGGCTGTTATTATGGACCCCGGTCTTTCGACGGTTCTTTTAATAGTCGTTCCCGTGATAGCGGTAATTGCACTGCTTATTGCAAAGCTTGTCGTACCTTATTTTGATAAAATACAAAAAAGAGTTGACAAGCTCAACCTCATAATCCGCGAAAAAATCAACGGAATAAGAGTTATAAGAGCATTTAACAGAACAGAGCACGAGGACCGCCGCTTTAAAGAAGCGAACGACGACCTTACGGGAATGTCGCTTAAAGTCGCAAGAATTTTTGCCATGCTCATACCTATAGCCACGCTTCTTGTATTTGCGCTTATAATTTTACTTGTAAGCTTCGGCTATGTTCAGATAAACCGCCTTTCGGACCCCGTTGAAATTCAGAATACCATAGGCGATTTGCAGGCGTTTATAATTTATCTTGTATTTATAGTTGTTGCGCTTTCAACTGCGGCGGCAATGTTTATAATGATTCCGCGCGCCAAAATATCGGCAAAGCGCATAAACGCTGTGCTTGAGCTTGAGCCTGAAATGCTTGTTAAGGACTCTTGCGATGTGTCCGACGAAAGCGGAACGATTGAGTTTAAAAACGTTTC
>DJRI01000168.1:16683-20881 GCA_002440045.1 Ruminococcaceae bacterium UBA6364
TGTTGCCGAAAAGGGCAAAACCACCGCGATAATCGGCAGCACAGGCTCGGGAAAATCAACTATTTTAAACCTCATTCCGCGTTTTTACGATGTTAAAGACGGCGCCGTGCTTCTTGACGGCACCGACGTGCGCGAAATGGACTTTGCAACGGTCTATTCAAAAATCGGGTATATCCCTCAGCAGGCGTTCCTTTTCAGCGGAACGATTGCCGATAACCTGCGCTACGGCAAAGAGGACGCCACCGACGAAGAGCTTTGGAAGGCGCTTGAAATAGCTCAGGCAAAGGATTTTGTGGAAAAAATGCCGCAAAAGCTTGACAGTATGGTCTCTCAAAACGGAACGAACCTTTCGGGCGGTCAGAAACAGCGTCTTTGCATTGCAAGGGCAATTGTCAAGCGCGCGCAGTTTTATATGTTTGACGACAGCTTTTCGGCGCTTGATTTCATTACCGATTCAAAGCTTCGCGAAAATCTTTCTAAGGAGCTTTCGTTTGCCACGGTTATAATCGTGGCGCAAAGAGTCGGCACAATTATAAATGCCGATAAAATAATCGTTCTTGAAAACGGCGAGGTTGCGGGCGAGGGCACGCACAAAGAGCTTTTGGGCACTTGCGCCGTCTATAAAGATATTGTAACTTCACAGCTTAGCAGTGAGGAGGGTTCGGATGACTGAGCGAGCTTCTAAAAAAAGCAAAACGCAAACGGCTCTTGAACGCCGCAGGGCAACGCGCAAACAGCGCTACGCCGCTTACAGAGAGGCGCGCAACGAGGACGCGCGCGCCGAGAGTTTTTTTAAAACGGCAAAAAGGCTCGGCACGTTTATCGGCAAACAAAAAAAGCTGATGACGGTTGTTATTATCGCCTGCGCTCTTTTTACAGTGTGCAACGTTTTGGGGCCGAGCTATATAGGCGACGCGATTGACGTTTTAAACGACCAGATAAGCTTAAAGCTTGCGGGCGAAGAGCTTTCCGCAAAGCCGCTTATACCTTATATAATTTACCTTGTCGTGATTTACGGCGGAATGTCTCTTTTCTCTTATATCCAGGAGTATTCCATGGCTACCGCCACAGCGAAAATAGTGCGCGATTTAAGAGAGCGCATAAACGACAAGCTTTCAAATCTGCCGCTTAAATATTTTGACACACACGCAAAGGGCGACCTTTTAAGCCGAATGATGAACGATGTTGACAACATAAGCAACACGCTTCAAAATAACCTTATAGCCGTTATTTGTTCGGCGGCGCAGCTTGTCGGCATATTTTTCGTTATGCTTTACAAAAGCTGGTTTTTAACGCTTGCCATCGTTCTTATATTGCCGCTGTCGGCGTTTGTTGCGTTTAAAATTCTTACGGTCTCGCGAAAGCTTTTTAAAGAGCAGTGGGACAGAATGGGCGAGCTTAACGGCCACGTTGAAGAAATGTATACGGGGCACAAAATCGTTAAGATTTTCGGGCAGGAAAAGCTTGCCGAGGACGAGTTTGACGATATAAACACAGAGCTTACTGCGGTAAGCAGAAAAGCGCAGTTTGTTTCGGGCTCAATACACCCGTTTATAAACCTTATGGATAACGTCGGCTATATACTCATAGCCGTTATAGGCGGCTATCTTATAGTAAACAACGGCGTTTTCTCAATCGGCGGCACCGTGCTTTACGATATGGGCAAGGCGTTTTCAATAGGCGGAATACTTACTTTTATAACTTATTCAAAACTGTTTACTTCGCCAATATCAAACCTTGCGCAAATTTCAAACAACCTTCAGTCGTGTATGGCTTCGGCGGAGCGCGTTTTTGTAATGCTCGATGAAAAAAGCGAAGACAATTCGTTTAAAACGGACGTTCTCGAATTTAACGACGAGCTTCGTTTCAACGACGTTTCGTTTTCATATTCAGAGGACAAGCCCCTTATGAAGAATATGGACTTTACCGTTAAAAAGGGCAGTCTTACGGCGCTTGTGGGGCCCACCGGAGCGGGCAAAACCACGTTTGTGAACCTCTTAATGCGCTTTTATGACGTTACGGGCGGCAGTATAACGATAGACAAAACCGACATACGCGACGTTCCGCGCGACAGGCTTCGCTCGCTTTTCGGCATGGTGCTTCAGGACACATGGCTTTTTGACGGCACGGTGCTTGACAATATTCGCTACGGCAGACTTTCGGCTTCCGACGAAGAGGTTATTGCCGCCGCGCGCGCGGCGCGTGCCGACGAATTTATTTCGCTTCTTCCCGAGGGCTATAATACCCGTCTTGACGAAAACGGAGCGAACATTTCGCAGGGTCAGCGTCAGCTTATCACAATTGCAAGGGCGCTTTTGAAAGACCCGCAGATTCTTATTCTCGATGAGGCGACAAGCTCTGTCGATACAAGAACGGAGCTTTTGGTGCAGGACGCTATGAGCGAAATAATGAAGGGCAGAACAAACTTTGTTATCGCGCACAGACTTTCGACCATAAAAAAAGCCGATGAAATTCTTTTTATTGACAACGGCTCGATAAAAGAACGCGGCACTCACGAGGAGCTTCTTAAAAAGGGCGGCTATTATGCCGATATGTACCGCAGTCAGTTCGGCGAAAGAGTGTCGGACAGAAAGCTTGAAACAGACTATTAATTGTTCCGAAAGGATATGAATAATATTATGAACAATACCGAAAAATCAATGGAAAAAATCGTTGCTCTTTGCAAGGGCAGGGGCTTTATCTTCCCCGGAAGCGACATTTACGGCGGTCTTGCAAACACATGGGACTACGGCCCTTTGGGCGCCCGACTTAAAAATAACGTTAAGGACACCTGGAGAAAACGCTTTATTCAGGAGCGCAAAAACAGTTATGAGGTAGACGCCGATATTCTTATGCATCCGCGCGTTTGGGAGGCAAGCGGCCACGTCGGAAGCTTTTCGGACCCGCTTCTTGACTGCAAAGAGTGCAAAATGCGTTTCAGAGCCGACAACCTTATTGACGATTTTGACCCCGAAGCCCACGCAGACGGAATGACTAAAGAAGAAATGTTTCAATACATCAAGGACCATTCAATTCCCTGCCCCCACTGCGGCAAGCATAATTTTACGGATATACGCGAATTTAACCTTATGTTCCAGACCTACAGGGGCGTTACAAACGACGCGAAAAGCGTTATATATCTTCGTCCCGAAAACGCTCAGGGCGAATACGTCAACTATCAGAACGTTCAGCGCACAATGCGCGCAAAGCTTCCTTTCAGCATCGGTCAGATAGGCAAGGCGTTCAGAAACGAAATCACACCCGGCAACTTCACTTTCAGAACAATCGAGTTTGAACAGATGGAGTTTCAGACCTTCTGCAAAGAGGGTACCGACGCAGAGCTTTATGAGTATTTTAAAAACTTCGGTCATAAGTACTATTGCGACCTCGGAATCCCCGAAGAGCATCTTCGCTTCCACGACCACGAAAAGCTTGCGCACTATGCAAAAGCAGCGTGCGATATAGAGTTTCTGTTCCCGTTCGGCTGGGGCGAAATCAACGGCACGCACAACAGAACAAACTTTGACCTTACAAGACATCAGGAATACAGCGGCCAAAAGCTTGAATACCTTGACCCCGAAACGAACGAAAGATTTATTCCGTTTATAATCGAGTCCACCTACGGACTTGACAGAACGGTGCTTGCGCTTATCTGCGAAGCATATGACGAAGAGGTGCTTGACGCCGAAAAGAACGACACGCGCGTTGTGCTTCATCTCAACCCCGTTATTGCGCCCTATAAGGCGGCGGTGCTTCCGCTTTCAAAGAAGCTTTCGGACGACGCGCTCAAGGTCTATGAAAAGCTTTCAAAAAGCTTTATGACAGACTTTGACGAAACCGGCTCAATCGGCAAAAGGTATCGCCGCGAGGACGAAATCGGCACGCCTTATTGCATAACTTTTGACTTTGACAGCCTTGAAGATAATTGCGTAACCGTGCGCGAGCGCGACTCAATGGAGCAGATTCGTATGCCCATTGACGAAGTGGAAGCTTACATTTCGGAAAAAATTAAGTTCTGATAATACATTTTTAGGCGGGCGTCAGGAAAAGACGTCCGCCTTTAAAAACGCAAAATATTTTAAAAATACCGAAATTTGAATATGAAAAACGAAAATGCAAAAAACATCTTGACTAATAAGATTTTTTTTGCTATACTCTTAACGCACTTGGGGGCGTAGCTCAGCTGGGAGAGCGCTTG
>DJRI01000168.1:21068-25926 GCA_002440045.1 Ruminococcaceae bacterium UBA6364
GCGCAGCGGGTACAATGGCTAATGGCTGCCGGCTATGGGCTAACGGCTCTTGCGGCAATCTGTCAGTTCTTTAAAGCGGTTATCGGAACGACAAATACGCCGTCCTCTCTTTTGTATGCGGCGTTTGACAGACCGCAGATAACACATAAAACATCCGGCGGATTTCCTCCGGAGTCTTCAATTGCATTTTTTATTTCAATCAAGTCGTGTGCGGCTTTGTCAATTTGATTTGCGCCGAGTTTGATTTCAAATGCGCACCAACGTCCGTCTTCAAGCTCTATTACAGCGTCGGCTTCACGGTTGGCGTAATCCTGATAATGATAAAGATTGGCGTTAAAGCTTTCTGCATAAATCCTCAAGTCCCGTTCGCAAAGAGCCTCAAATAAAAAGCCGAGTGTTTCCAAATCGTTAATTAAACGGCTTGGGGTGGCTTTAAGCAGCGCACAGGCAAGCGACGGGTCTGAAAAATGCCTTTTTTCGGCTTGTTTCAGCCTGACAGAAGAACGAATGCCCGAAGAAAACGGCGGCTGATTGTCCAAAAGAAACAGACGATTAAAAATATCAAGATAGGTTGCGACAGTGTCGGTGTCAATATCTTCGTCATCAACGGCTTTTATATCATTTTTCAAGGTTTTGTTTGATGCCGTTGTGCTCTCGTTTCTTGCAAGCGAGCGAAGAAGCAGGCGCATTTTTGAAAGGTCACGTTTAACGCCGTCTATTCTGAAAACATCATCTTCTATAACCGCTTTTAAATATTCCGTCGGCAAAAGACCTGCTTGCGAAGCGTCGTTGTCTAAGTTGCCGGGCCAGCCGCCGCGAAAAATTACTTCAATGATTTTGCGGAGGTCTACATTGCCGGTCATAGTGGCGACGAGCTTTCCGTCGCACAGGTCTTTAAGAGAGATTTTTCCGGAAGAGTCTCCCGATTCATATAAACTCATCGGGCGCATTCTGAGCCTTGCAATTCTGCCGGCACCGCTGTGTAAAATTCCTTTGTGGTTGGGCGTTGCCGAGCCTGTAAGAATGTATTGTCCCTTTGCGCCGTGCTCGTCAACCTTGTGCCGAACAGCATCCCACAGCGGCGGTACTTCTTGCCACTCGTCAATTAACCTCGGCGTTTCTCCCTCCAACACAAGCGAGGGTGACATTTCAGCCAAACGTCTGTTTTGAAAATTTCCGTCGGGGTTGCCGATTAAAATTTCGCTTTTGCAATGATATGACGAAGACCACGTCTTGCCGCACCATTTAGGACCTTCTATGCATACTGCGCCGAAAGCGGATAAATATTCTTCAATTTTTTCATCAATAATTCTCGGCTTATATTCGCTTTTATTCACAAAACGTCACCTCTTGAAATATATTTTAACCCATTCGGTCAAATTATGCAAGTCCATTCGGTCAAATTTTTGATTTTCATTCGGTAGGATTTTGAATTTCCAATCGGTCAGATTTTGAATTTCCAATCGGCCAGATTTTAATAATGACTTATTAACTCCTCAAGATGTAGGCGCTTTTCTTTTATTCTTATAATGAAAAAACGCGATTTTTACGAAAAAATGTCGGTATTTTTAAAAAAATGTTGACATTTTTTTTATTTGTAGTATAGTGTGAATTGCAAATTAAAAATAACTGTCAGCGGTCACGGGAGGGTGCTTTAAGCAAACGGCTTTTGCGCCTTGTCAGCGGCTTTTTTGTAATAAGGGGCTTGTTTCGTTTTACAAAAACTGCGGTCACTGTTCCACGGACAAAGCAAAAATTCACCTATCTGCGCCAAAGACGGCGCCTTGGGGCATAGCATATACTGTGCCGGGAGCGGTGGTTTTTTTCTTTTGAAAAGAGTTGCAAGGCTTTTTTCGATATTCTTAATTTGCGGAAAGGGGCTGCATAATTGGCAAACAACGTAATAATTGATTTGAAAAACATCTCAATTGCCTTCGATGGCGAAAAAATTCTCGACAATATGAACCTGTATATCCGCGACGGCGAGTTCATCACTTTTTTGGGGCCCTCCGGCTGCGGTAAGACGACCACGCTCAGAATAATTGCGGGCTTTTTGCAGCCTGATTCGGGTGAGGTCGTTTTTGACGGTAAGGTCATAAACGGCGTTCCGCCGCACAAAAGACAGCTTAACACTATTTTTCAGCGTTACGCGCTTTTTCCGCACCTTAACGTTTATGAAAACATTGCGTTCGGTTTAAGACTTCAGAAGAAAAGCGAAAAAGAGATTAAAGAGTCGGTAACGGCTATGCTTGAGCTTGTAAACCTCAAAGGGTTTGAGCGCCGAAACATTTCGTCTCTTTCGGGCGGTCAGCAGCAGCGCGTTGCAATTGCAAGGGCGCTTGTGGTAAAGCCGCGCGTGCTTCTTCTTGACGAGCCGCTCGGCGCGCTTGACCTTAAGCTTCGCAAAGATATGCAGGCAGAGCTTAAAAATATACAAAAGAGCCTCGGCATTACATTTATATATGTAACGCACGACCAGGAAGAGGCGCTTTCAATGTCCGACACCGTTGTTGTTATGGACGGCGGCGTTATTCAGCAAATCGGCACTCCGCTTGATGTTTACAACGAGCCGAAAAACGCCTTTGTTGCCGATTTCATCGGTGAAAGCAACATAATAGAGGGCGTTATGCGCGCCGATTTCTGGGTTGAAATGGCGGGTCATCGCTTTAAATGCCTTGACAAGGGCTTCGGCGTCGATGAAAACGTTGACGTTGTTGTGCGCCCCGAGGACGTTGATGTTGTGAAAAAAGAGAATGCCATGATTTCGGGCGTTGTTACGTCAATTACTTTCAAAGGCGTTTATTACGAAATAATCGTAGAAATTAAGGGCTTCAAATGGATGATTCAGTCTACCGAGTATTATGCGGTCGGCTCTGTAATCGGCATAAATGTTGACCCCGACGCCATTCATATAATGAAAAAATCAAAATACTCCGGTCTTTACGGCGACTACAGCTCGTTCTCGGAAGAGTTCGACGAGCTTTCGGACGCCACCGTGTATGAAGACGAGGAAGAGGACGAATAATGTAACCGCGGTTACAGAGCGTTTTCTTTGCAGTGAAAGGGGTGCTTTGATTGAAAAAGAAAAATTCGCTTACGGCTCAGGCGGCAGGCTCGCCTTATGTCGTTTGGGCGGCGATATTTATAATTGTGCCGCTTTGCATGGTGGCATACTATGCTTTTACAGATTCCGACGGGGCGTTTACCTTCGGCAATATGGCAAGCATAGGAAAATATGCAAACACGTTCGTTCTTTCCGTATGGCTCGGACTTATAGCCACGGTTATAAGCCTTGTTATCGCATATCCGCTTGCATATATCATTGCAAATTCGGGCGAAAAGCGTCAGCGTTTTATGATAATGCTCATAATGCTGCCGATGTGGATGAACTTTCTTTTAAGAACGTATTCGTGGATGACAATTCTTGAAGATACGGGGCTTATTAACTCGCTTCTTTTGAAAATAGGCTTTGAGCCTATAAAGCTCATTAACACGCGCGGCGCGGTCGTGCTCGGAATGGTTTATAACTTTTTGCCTTATATGGTGCTTCCGATTTACACCGTAATGCTCAAAACCGACCGCTCTCTTATAGAGGCGGCTCAGGACCTCGGCTGCAACAAGCTCGGCGTGTTTAAAAACGTTATTTTGCCTTTGAGCGTTCCGGGCGTGGTTTCGGGCTTTACAATGGTATTTGTGCCTTCAGTGAGCACATTTTATATCTCTCAAAAGCTCGGCGGAACGGGAACAACGCTTATAGGCGATATAATAGAAACGCAGTTTCAGACGGCAAACAATTTCCACCTCGGCGCGGCGCTGTCGTTTGTGCTGATGATACTTATTTTTATCTGCCTTGCCGTTATGAACAGATTTTCGGATGAAGACGGGGAGGTTATAATATGAAGAAAAAAACCTCTGTGCTTTCAAATATTTATGCCGTGCTCGTTATGGTGTTTTTGTATGCGCCGATAGTAGTGCTTATTGTGTTCAGCTTTAACGAGGGCAAAAGTATGTCCGTTTTCACGGGATTTTCGCTTCATTGGTACAAGGTTTTGTTTGACGACCGCGCAACGCTTGACGCGTTTAAAAACACAATGATTGTGGCAGTCGTTTCGTCGCTTGTTTCAACCGTTATCGGCACAGCCGCCGCAACGGCAATTTACAAGTACAAAACCAAGTGGTTTAAAAAAGGCGTTCTGACGGTAACAAACATTCCTATGATGAACCCCGACATAGTCACGGGTATTTCAATGATGCTTCTTTTTGTGTTTATCGGTCAGATTCTCGGCAAGAACGATTCTTTGGGGCTTGCAACCGTTATGATAGCACACATAACGTTCGAGCTGCCCTATGTTATATTAAACGTTTTGCCAAAGCTCAGGCAGACCGACAGAAACTTGTTTGAAGCGGCTCAGGACCTCGGCTGCCCGCCGCTAAAAGCATATTTCAAGGTCGTTTTGCCGGCAATACTTCCCGGCATTGTTTCGGGTCTTGTTATGGCGTTTACGCTTTCCGTAGACGACTTTATTATAAGCTACTTTGTCAGCGGACCGACATCGCAGACGCTGCCCATAAGAATATTCTCTATGACGAAAAAACGCGTCACACCCGATATGTACGCTCTTTCAACTCTTATTTTTGTCGCTATATTTGCGCTTATGCTCATATCAAACTTTGTCGGCGGCAAAGATAAGAACGCAAAAAAGGTGAAAAGGGGGGCGGCAAAATGAAAAAAATACTTTCGCTTTGTTTTGCCGCGGCGCTCGCTTTTTCGTGTTTTTCCTTTGCGGCATTTGCCGAAAAAGACTATTCGCACCTTAAAGGCACAACGCTTAACGTTTATAACTGGGGCGAATATATT
>DJRI01000168.1:25985-32580 GCA_002440045.1 Ruminococcaceae bacterium UBA6364
TAACGGCATAAAGGTCAATTACACAAACTTTGAAAGCAACGAGAATATGTATAACAAGCTTAAAGGCGGCGGCGCGAATTATGACGTAATCATTCCGTCGGACTATATGATTGCGCGGCTTGTTGAAGAGGATATGCTTTTGGAGCTTGACTTTTCAAATATCCCGAATTACAAATATATTCTCGATAAATACAAAGGTCTTTATTACGACCCCGACAACAAATATTCCGTTCCCTACACGGCAAGCTACACAGGGCTTATTTATAACACAAAAATGGTTGACGAAGTGCCCGACAGCTGGGGCGCGCTGTGGGATGAAAAATATGCGGGCAACATACTTATGTTCAACAACCCGCGTGACGCTTTCGCAATAGCGCAGTTTTATTTGGGTCAGGACGTAAACAACGCAAGCAAAGAGGATTGGGACGCCGCGCTTGCCGTTTTAAAGGCTCAAAATCCGCTTGTTTCATCATATGTTATGGACGAGGTTTTTGATAAAATGGAGGGCGGCGACGCCGCGCTTGCGCCGTATTACGTCGGCGACTTTCTTTCAATGCAGGAGAATAACCCGGACTTAGGCTTTGTTTATCCGAAAGAGGGCGTAAACTATTTTGTTGACGCCATGTGCGTTCCTAAAGGCGCGCAGAATAAAGAGGCGGCAGAGCTTTATATTAACTATATGCTCTCGGAAGAAGCGGGCGTTGCAAACGCAAACTATATCTGCTACGGCTCGCCGAACAGCCTTGTGCTTGAGTCGGACGATTACGAGCTTAAAAACGACCCGTATCTTTATCCCGAAGAGGGCACCGTGAAATCGCAGATATTTGAAAATCTTGACAGTGAAACGCTCAATTATATGACCGGGCTTTGGAACGAGCTTAAAATTGAGGGCAATTCCATGCTTGACGCGTATATCGGGCTTTCGGTTACGGCACTTGCGGCTGTGGCATTTGCCGTATATAAAACAGTCAAAAAGAAAAAACGCGAAGCTATGTATTGACGGAGGTAAATTATGGATACTTTAAAGCTTGAAAAAGGCTCAACCTTAATGGTTGCTCACAGGGGCTTGAGCGGAATTGAAAAAGAAAACACCATGCCGGCGTTCGTTGCGGCGGGCAACAGAAGCTTTTTCGGCATAGAGACCGATGTTCACAGAACCGCCGACGGTCAGTTTGTCGTTATTCACGACGACTCCACAAAGCGCGTTGCGGGCGTTGACTTTATTATCGAAGAGACGGATTTTGACACTTTAAGAAAAATTCAGCTTATCGACCGCGACGGCACCGAAAACAGAACGGACCTTAAAATTCCGACGCTCAGAGAATATATAAAAACGTGCAAGCGCTATGAAAAGAAAAGCGTTCTTGAGCTTAAAAACGAGTTTTCGTTTGAGGACGTTGAAAGAGTGGTCGATATTATAAAAGAAGAGGGCTACATTGAGAACGTTATATTCATTTCGTTCTGCTTTGAAAACCTTGTAAGAATCAGAAAGATTCTTCCCGGCCACGACGTTCAGTTCCTGTTTGAGGAATACACAAGCGAAACAATTCAAAAGGTTAAAGAGCACGGCTTTGATATTGACATTCTTTATACTTCGCTTAATAAAGAGCGCATTGACGAATGTCACAGTCTCGGCATCAAGGTTAACTGCTGGATTTGCGACGACCTTAATGCGGCGAAGGAATTTGTGGAGTATGGCATAGACTACATCACAACCGACATAATCGAATAACATAAAAAAATCCCCGCGCTGTTTTCTTCGGCGCGGGGTTATTTGATAATGAAAATTAAAGGTCGGGAATAAGTTTTTTGTAATAAGCCCACATACCGATTTTGTCGGGCGTGTGCTCGGGCAGCTGTGAAAAGTCATAGCCGGGATAATCGTTGCCCTCAATAATTCCGGGGCCGTCGGGCGCTATGAAAACGTCCCACCCGATAAAGCGCATATCGTCAACTACAAGAGCCGCCTTTTTTGCAAGCTCAATCGCCTCTTTTACATACGGCAGCTGATAGCCCATAAGCTTGACCTTTGTGTCGGGGTGGCAGTCAAAGTTGACAAGGCGCGACGTGTGCGCGCAGCCGCAGATTTTGCCCGTCTCCATATCTATGGGACAGCAGATGCCGCCGTTTTCCATATTGTCAACAAACTTTCCGCCGCCGCCGAACTTTGCCGTGGCATAGGCGCAGTGGGCAACGCCGTCAACAACAACTGTGACTATTCTGTATGTATTGATTGAAAAAGGATAAATTTTTGAAAGTGCCTCGTGCTGAACTATGAGCTGTTCAATAAGACCGAACTTGCCGCTTGTAACGTAATCGTACATACTTTCAAGCGAAGAAAAGTCTGCGGCATTAAGCTTTTCTATTCCCTTGCCGCTTTCGCCCGAATAAGGCTTTGCAAAGATAATTTCCTTGTCCTCCATAAACTCTCTGAATTTATAAAGGTCCATATCCTTTACGTCAATCCATTCCCTGTGAAGAAAGTCGTTGAAAATCCGGTCGAATTCGCCCTTGTTTTCAAACATATATGAATGCTCCTGGTTGTTGAGCCTTAAAATAAGCTTTTTGTTTTTGGTGCGCGTTACATATGTTTTGCGCTGGGCGTGATTCATATTATAAAAGCCGAATATAAGGTAATCGTAATAGCCCGCGCCGTAAAGCACGATGCACAAAAGCATATCGAAAAAAACGGCAACTTTGTTTTTGCCGCATTTTTCGTGAACGCGGTCAATGCATTCAAAATATTTTTTGAAGCTTACACCGCCGAGAATGTGAAAAAACCATTTAATCTTACTCATCTTTTAGACCCCTTTGAAATTTGTGGTTATTGTATCACAAAGCCTTGCGAAAATCAACGGTGTTTTGCGGTAAAAAAGAGGAACATTGCTAAACATCAATAAACATCAATAATAAAGAAAAAATACTTGACAAGAGGCTGTCCGTATGGTATAGTAACTGTACCTCTTGGAGTAGAGGGTCTTTTTTTTGCGCCGTAAAATCGCAAAAACAGCCCCGTCTCAAAAAAGAGGGAGGCCAATCAAAATAATGGAGGTGCCGTTCGTGAGAGTTAAAATTACACTTTCCTGCACAGAATGTAAGCAACGCAATTACAACACTATGAAGGAAAAGAAAAACAACCCCGACAGGTTGGAGATGAAGAAATATTGCAGATTCTGCAAGAAGCATACTCTCCACAGAGAAACAAAGTAAGGAGGTAGCTTATGGCTGACGAGAACAAAAAAGTCGAGTCCGAGGTTACCGCAAAAAAAGCCGCTAAGGCAAAAGAACCGAAGGCTAAAAAGCCTGCAAAGTTCAGCGCCAAACGCGCCGGCGCCGCAATTAAGCGCTGGTTTAAAGACCTCAAGGGCGAGATACACAAAATCGTCTGGCCGTCACGCCAGATGGTTCTTAAAAGCACCGGCGTGGTGCTTGCAGCTATCATAGTTATAGGCGCAGGTATTTGGATAATAGATTTTGCTATTTCCGGTGCTGTTACCGCTGTTAACAAAGCGGCAACATCGGTTACGGAAACTACCGAGGCAACAACAGAAGCCCCCTCGGCGGAAGAAGAGTCTTCCGGCGAAGAGACGAGCGCCGCGGCTGAGTCCGATACCGCAGAAGCCGAATCGACTTCCGCTGCTAACTGATTTTTACATCGGCTGTTCGGAGGTGCAATATGGCTGACGATGCAAGATGGTATGTTGTTCATACCTATTCGGGCTATGAAAATATTGTAGCCGAAAACATTGGTAAAATCGTTGAAAACCGCAAAATGCAGGACAAAATTCTCGGCGTTATGATTCCTATGGAAAAGGTCGTCGAGGTCAAAGACGACAAAACCGTCGAGACCGAGCGCAAGCTCTTTCCCGGATATGTCGTTGTTAAGCTTGCGGTCGAATATGACGATGACAACCAGCCTCAGGTTCCCAACGAAACCTGGCATGCCATTCGTTACACCCGCGGTTGCACGGGCTTTGTAGGCCCCGAAAGCAAACCGGTGCCTCTTACCGAGGCCGAGGTGCAAAAGCTTGGCATTGAGAAGAAATCCGTTGAAGTGACTTATAAAGAGGGCGACCTTGTTACCGTTACTTCGGGTCCCTTTGAGGGCTTCTCGGGAGTTGTCGAAATGCTTGACGCCGAAAAGAATGTCGTACGCGTTGCGATTTCTATGTTCGGCAGAGAAACGCCTGTCGAGTTTGAGCTTGACCAGGTAGAAAGCGCGGTTGAATAACCGCATTTGTTAAGGTAACTGCCGTTATTACGGTTGTTATATGCAGCATATTGCTGCGTGTGGGAGGAGCAAGGCGAGCTCTTGTTCCGCCATACCACGAATTTTGGAGGTGCAAAACATGGCTCAAAAGGTTGTAGGTCTTATTAAATTACAGATTCCCGCCGGCAAGGCAACCCCGGCACCCCCGGTCGGTCCTGCTTTAGGACAGCACGGCGTAAACATCATGGCGTTCACAAAGGAATTTAACGAGCGCACAAAGAACGATATGGGTCTTATCATTCCCGTCGTTATCACAGTTTACGCAGACCGTTCTTTCTCTTTCATCACAAAGACTCCGCCTGCTGCCGTTCTTATTAAGAAGGCTTGCGGCATTGAAAGTGCTTCCGGCACACCTAACAAAACCAAGGTTGCCAAAATCACCAGAGAGCAAGTTAAGAAAATCGCCGAAACAAAGATGCCCGACCTTAACGCTGCAAGCATTGAGTCCGCTATGAGTATGATAGCCGGTACTGCCCGCAGCATGGGTATAGAAGTTGTCGATTAAATTCTCTCTTGTGGGAGGAAAATTCCGATTTAACCACTTATTGGGAGGTAAACAATGAAACACGGTAAAAAATATAATGACAGCGCAAAGCTTATCGAAACCGGTAAGTTTTACGATACTGAAGAGGCGGTTGCGGTTGCAGTAAAAACCGGCACTGCTAAATTTGATGAAACGGTTGAAATTCACGTTCGCTTGGGCGTTGACTCTCGCCACGCTGACCAGCAGGTTAGAGGCGCGGTTATTCTGCCTAACGGAACAGGTAAAACCGTAAGAACTCTTGTTTTCGCTAAGGGCGATAAGGCTGACGCTGCTAAAGAGGCAGGCGCTGATTTTGTAGGCGCTGAGGAGCTCGTTGCCAAAATCCAGAACGAAAACTGGCTTGATTTTGATGTTGTAATAGCAACACCCGATATGATGGGCGTTGTGGGTCGTCTCGGTAAGGTTTTAGGACCGCGCGGTCTTATGCCTACCCCGAAGGCAGGTACTGTAACCCCCGATGTTGCCAAGGCTGTTACCGAGGCAAAGGCAGGTAAAATTGAGTACCGTCTTGATAAGACCAACATTATCCACTGCCCCATAGGCAAGGTTTCATTCGGCGCTGAAAAGCTCCAGGAAAACCTTGACGCGCTTATGGCTGCTATTGTTAAGGCTAAGCCGGCTTCTACTAAGGGCCAGTATATCAAGTCCTGCGTTATAGCTACAACTATGGGCCCCGGAATAAAGCTCAATGTTGCTAAGTTCGGCGCATAAGACTTTAGTTTAAAAAGCATTGCGGCGGGTGAGAATTTCCGCCCGCCGCAAAAATCTTAAACTTTTTTTGAAAAAAGTGTTGCATTATCCGCCGCTTTGGTGTATAATATATTTGTTGAGTAAGTTAAATATCGCGGGGTGGAGCAGCTGGTAGCTCGTCGGGCTCATAACCCGAAGGTCGTTGGTTCAAGTCCAGCCCCCGCAACCATATCGAGTGTTCATAACGGATTTGAGTTATGAACACTCATTTTTCAGCTTTTTTTAATTTAAAAAAATACTTGACAAATGTAAAAAGCAGTGATATAATAATTAAGCTGTCAAAAAACAGCGTATATAGTTGGTGTTGATTGCGGCGAGGGTCCACCCGTTCCCATACCGAACACGGAAGTTAAGCTCGCTTGCGCTGAAAATACTCGGCGGGAAGCTGCCCGGAAAGATAAGTAGATGCCAACACTATAACAAAGCTCTTGGCACACAAGAGCTTTGTTTATACTTATGTGCTATGTTTTGTATAGTTATTATTTGAAAAGAATGCGTATAACTATTTCGGCAAGCACTGTTGCAACAAGGTTTTGGGCGATCTGTTGCAGCATGGTTCGTATGTTGCTTCCTTGCTTTGTTTGAAAATTGATTTTTTCAGATTTCGCATGGAAGGTGTTTGATGATTTCATATATTCACCCCTCTGGGGATTATATGGCAGAACATGGCGCATTTGGCAATTATAACACAGTTTAACTGTGTCTGTCAAATATATATTATGGTTTGAACCTGTAAACAAGCAATTGTTTGCAGGTTTTTTCGTATTTATTTAAGATTATATTAAGCCAATTTTTAAGGCAATTTCGCGGAAAGCACTACGAATGGTGGTGAAATACACCGTTCTATTGTTAACCGCACAAAATCAGCGTACAAATCGCTTGAACTGTTACTTTCGGTTTTTTGGGAGTAAAGAAAAAAGGAAGTATTATGTTATGAGCGAAAATATTGTATGCAAAACAGCGGTTGTAGCAAATATCACGGAAATATCGACCAAACAGCTTTGTGAGTTTTCGGATAAACAGATATTAAG
>DJRI01000168.1:32649-33554 GCA_002440045.1 Ruminococcaceae bacterium UBA6364
ATTAAAGAACACGGTATAATAAACCCGGTAACTGTAAGAGAAACCAAAAACGGCAAGTATGAAATACTGTCGGGCAGAAACCGTGTACGGGCTGCAAAGAAATTAGGAATAAGATCCGTTCCCGCTATTATTAAGGAAAACATCTCAGATGATGAAGCCGCCTTAATAATGCTTGATAGTAATCTCCGGCAGCGGCAGAGCCTTAAATACAGCGAAAAGGCATATGCCTACCGAATGCAGACGGAAATTCTTAACAGACAGGGCAAAAGAACCGATCTTGAACAAACCTCGTGCAATAGTTGCACAAAGGTGGATACTTTAAGGGAAGCGGGAGAAAAGAATAAGGAAAGTCGGCGGACGGTCGCCTATCTTATACGCCTTACATATTTGTTACCCGCCTTGCTTGAAAAGGTAGACGACGGAACGGTTAAGTTTATGCCTGCAGTGTCAATGTCTTACTTATCGGTAAGCACACAAAGCTATATCCTTAAAAATATTATAGGTAAGCATAAAATCAGCAAACAGCAAGTAGAAGAACTGCGTAAGCTTGAGAAAAAAGGCAGCATTAACGGGAATCATATTGAAAGCGTTTTTAAAAAAGAAAAAGCTACGGAACAATACACTTTCAGTCTTGACCGTAAGTATTTTAAAGAATACCCGGAGCTGTTTAAGGATAAAGCAAAGCTGCAAAAATTGTTTGCAGACTTTTTAAAAGGTTATTCAGAAAGGCAGGCTATATAAATGAAAAGAGCATTATTACTTTCACTTGCGGGTTTAGTGGTTTTATCATCCGGTTGTAGGAAACACGGCACGGATTATACTTCATCAGAAAATAACGAAGTTGTAAGCTCCGTTGTTTCCGAAACGGCGGCAGAGAGCGAGGTGGTTTCTTCGGCGGAGAATGT
>DJRI01000124.1:0-243 GCA_002440045.1 Ruminococcaceae bacterium UBA6364
TGTTTCTTCGGACTGCTCTGCGCCTTTCTTTGTTACGCGGATGCTGTCGTTGGGAATGTTCTTTTCGATATTGTACGAAACAGCGGGTTTTTCGCTTTTTATTTTGTTAACAAGCTCGTTGAAATAGTGAAGAACCTCTTCACTGCTGGTTTTTGCGGGTGTTGCGCTGTCAACATAGGAATACGCGGCCGTACTTTCTTCAATTTCGCTTCCGTCGGAAGAGCAGGCAGAAAAGCAGAAAAG
>DJRI01000124.1:264-1264 GCA_002440045.1 Ruminococcaceae bacterium UBA6364
AAAAAGCAATGAACTTATAAGCAATACTGCCGCCGCCAATAAAGAAATTTTTTTCATAATAAGGTTAAAACCCCTTTCAAAGGCATTTATACCGTGTAATTAT
This sequence comes from Ruminococcaceae bacterium UBA6364, assembly GCA_002440045.1. Lineage (GTDB taxonomy): Bacteria > Bacillota > Clostridia > Oscillospirales > Acutalibacteraceae > DTU089. The sequence continues at coordinate 368 of DJRI01000124.1, forward strand.
AGCACAAAAACACGCTTAATAACAGTATATTTCGGCATTTTTTTATCTTTGTTTAAAATGACGAATACACGCTTTTTCTTTTGGTGCTTATTAACAATTAAAAATTTATTAAGATTTTAAAAGCTGTTTGACTTTAGCGTGCTTGTAATATATAATTGGTTTGTAATTTTACCATATATTTATTGCAAAGGATAATTTTAATGAAGGCCACAAAAAAGCAAAAAGCATCGGCGTTTTTATGCATTGTTCTCGCCGGTGTTGTATTATTTGTATCGGCGGTATGCATATTTATTTCAAAAAGAAACAAAAAAATCGAAGCAGGGCTTATTTCGCCCTCTCAAAGTGAAAGCTTGAGCGAGCAAGAGTCGGCAAAAGCCGACGAAGAAACCCCGCCTGCGGCTTCTTCAACAGAGCAAAAAGCGAGCGAAAACGCAGTGAAAAACACTTCGGCACAGTCGGGCGGAACGCTCCAGAACCCTAAAGAAATAACGGTTGACGCTTCAAACCTTTATCTTACGCTTGTAAACAGCGGCTTAAAAATAAACGAATCATATGAGCCTGACCTTGTCTATGTCTGCAAAAGCTCCGAAAAGCTTGAAAAGACAGCCGCAGAGCACTATGAAGCCATGTATGAAGCGGCGCAAAAAGACGGTCTTACGCTTACGCCGTGCTCGGGGTATCGCAGCTTTGCTTTGCAGCAGCAAAATTATGAAAACAAAGCGGCATATTATGAAAGCATAGGCTATTCAAAAAAAGAAGCCCTTATAAAAGCCGCAGCAGTTATTATGCCCGCAGGCTCTTCTGAGCACAACCTCGGTCTTGCCATGGATATTGTTTGTGCCGAAGACCGTTTTGCGGACACCGAGGAATTTAAGTGGCTGACGCTTCACGCCGCAG
>DJRI01000124.1:1373-4352 GCA_002440045.1 Ruminococcaceae bacterium UBA6364
CGGACTTTGCCTTGAAGAATATATCGGAGGTTGATGATTTGATAAGCATTATTGTTGAAAAAGCCCACGGTGATTACGACCCGGGCACAAGCAAATTTTTCGGTGCGCCCACCTGCCCCGACGAATGGCTTGAAAACGGATTTTTGGGCGACGATGATTTCTTCTTTTGCCAGCTTAATATATCGGAATTTAAAAAATACGATTCAAGCGGGCTTTTGCCCGAAAAGGGATTTATTTTTGTGTTTTTGTCAAAGCAAGGCAAAGGCTTTGTTCCCAATGTGAGATACTGCGAAGAAAATCCGCAAACGCTGATTGACGATTTCAACGCGGGATTTGAGGACTTCGGCGATATTGAGTCCGAATACTCTATCGACTTTAACGAAACGCCCGATGAAAATAACGCTTCGGCGCTTCTTATCGACGAGGGCGACACGGTTGTTCTTTTAAAATACGACCCGCTTGACGACAATATGCCCGAGTTTTTGCAGGACACAGAAAAAACAGCGTTTTTAAGGCTGAAAAAATCAGACCTTTTAAATCTTAACTTTTCAAATGCCGAATTTTGCATTGAATAACATAAAGAGGTGCAATTACTGTAATGAAAAAGAAAAACGCCGAAAAAACTTCTGCGGCGTCAATATGTCTTGTTTTGGCATCAATTCTGTTTTTCGCCTCCGCCGTCGGTCTTTTTGCTATAAATAAGCACAAAAACCGAACAGACGAAACGCCGTCTCAAACGGAGCAGGCAAAAACGAGTATTCCGCATATTTTAACCACCGCGCCGCAAACCGAAGCCGAAAAAACAACAGTCGGCCCCAATGCAGACCCGTTTATGAACCCGACGGTAATAACAATTGACCCGCAAAACCCCTATCTTACGCTTGTAAACACAAATTACAGAATCCCCTCGTCATACGAACCGCATCTTTCATATGTTTGCGGCACGCAGGAAAGGCTTGACGAGACGGTTGCGAAGGCTTATGAAAAAATGTTTGAAGCCGCCGCAGAAGAGAATGTTTATCTTACGCCGTGCTCGGGGTATCGCTCATATGAACTGCAGGAGCGAAACTACAACAACCTTGCAAACGATTATGAAAGAAAAGGCTATTCGCACCGCGACGCGCTTATTGAAGCCGCAACGGTTATTATGCCGCCCGGTTCTTCTGAGCACAACCTTGGGTTTTGTATGGATATTGTTTGCGTTGAAGAATGGTTTGAAGACACAGACGAATTTAAATGGCTTATGCAGCACGCCGACGATTACGGATTTATTTTGAGATACCCATCCGATAAAGAGAATATCACAAAAGTTATTTACGAGCCGTGGCACTGGCGCTATGTCGGAGTTGAAGAAGCAAAGAAAATCAAAGCAAGCGGACTTTGCCTTGAAGAATATTTCGGAAAAGAATGAAATAAATATAAATATCGCCGTAATTCACTTTTACCGTGAGTTGCGGCGGTTTTATTATATAGAAAATACGCGCCCTAAAAAGAGCGCGTGCAAATTGTATTGTATTTACTGTCTTATTTCTCGCCTGTGATGTCTTCTTTAATCTGGTCAAGAGCGGTAACAAAGGTGTGATATTCGCTTACATCGGTAACGCTTATGCCTGTTGAAAGGTTTATCTTGTCGCCGATTACGCCGTTTAATGTATCCTGAACCTTGTCGCTTACTTTTGCAGTGTAATGAATTGTCTGTTTAAGAGAAATAATCTTGCTCTGTTCGAGAACAGAAATGGGAGAATAAACAAGCTCTATAGTGCACTCGCTGTATGTAAGAGTGATGTCGGTATGACCGAAAAGCTTTGCCTTTGAAGCCATTTCGCCGAACTCTTCGCTTGTAAGAATATCAAGTACAGAAGAAGTGTAGCTTGCGGGCATTCCCGTTTTTTCGTCTTTGACAACGGGGTTGACTTCATCGCGAAGAACAAGGGTGATAACGATATTGCCGTCCTCGTTTTTCGCCTTTGTTGCCGATTTGAGCATATCCGAAGCCTTTGTTGTGTCGGCAGTGCAGGCAAGATTCTCATAAGGAATGCAGAAGTTTGTCATATCGCCGCCCTTAGCAACCGTAATCTCTTCGGGTGAATTCTTGGGAATGAAATAGTCGGGGAACTTTCTTTCAAACTGAGACTTGAGACCGATTGAAAGGAAACCGTCTTTTTCGACCTGTCTGTAACGCGTTTTTGTAAAGCCTGTTTTAAAGGTATTTGAAGCGTTAACAACGGTTTTGTATTCGCCAAGGATAAGAGCCTTTTCTTTTTTTACCGCGGGTGAGTCTGTAACAGGCTCTGTGGTTGTGGGCTTTGTTGTATCGGGCGTGGGTGTGGGCGTAGGTGTAGGTGTGGGCGTGGGCGTGTCGTTATTATCGCCGCCGTTATTGCCGCCGTTGTTATCGTCGCCGTTATTTGAATTTCCGCCGTTATTCGGGGTTGTGGGGGCTTCCGTCGAAGGAAGCGCGCCGCTCGTTGTACCGGCGCCGTTGTTATTGCTGCCGCCGTTATTTGAACCGCCGTTGTTGGAGCCGCCGTTGTTGGAGTTGCCGCCGTTATTTGAATTTCCGCCGTTCTGATTGCCGCCGTTATTGCCGTTGGCGTTGTTACCGTTATTGGAAATCACGGTTTTGCTATTGCCGAATGAAGCAATCGAAAGTATCTTCATGGAGTTTGCGGTGAGCATACCGAGAAGAACACAGAAAACGACCATTCCGACAATAAGCCGCATGGACTTGGCGGGAGTTAAATTTACTTTTTTCATTATGTTTATCCTCCTTGTAAGGCACATAAATACATCTATATTCTACACTGAGCGTTGTAAATTGTCAATATAAAAAAAATAATCTTAAGGCAAATAAAATTTTTGTAGCAATACGCCAAACAAAATGTGAATATTTTAGCAATTTTAATGGTTGAAATATATTATAAAATGTAATACAATAAGGTGTAAAATAATCGCATACTGTGATGCGAATTAAAAGGA
>DJRI01000043.1:0-429 GCA_002440045.1 Ruminococcaceae bacterium UBA6364
TGGACTGAACGTTAACTGCGGTGCCCCATGAATAGGGGATGTCGTTATCGCGGCGATAAACGTTTGCACGGGGGTTGTCCCATGAACGGAAAACTGCCTTTATAGCGCCCATAAGCTGCTCTTTGGGGTCCTTGGGGAAGTCTTCGCCGATTTTCTCTTTATACTCTGCTTTGAACTGAGAAGCAAGCTCTTTAAGGTCGTCTGCTGTAAGCTCAACGTCCTGAGTAACGCCCTTCTTCTCTTTCATAGCGTCGATAAGCTGCTCAAAATATTTTTTGCCGACTTCCATAACAACGTCGGAATACATCTGAATAAATCTTCTGTAGCAGTCCCAAGCCCAACGGGGATTGTTGGATTTTTCTGCGATTACGTTAACAACGTCTTCGTTAAGACCGAGGTTAAGGATTGTATCCATCATGCCGGGCATGG
>DJRI01000043.1:495-2687 GCA_002440045.1 Ruminococcaceae bacterium UBA6364
TTTTTGCCGGTGATTTCTTCCATCTTTGCGATGTACTCGTTGATTTCCGCCATTATTTCGGGGTTGATTTCTCTGCCGTCCTCATAATACTGCGTGCAGGCCTCGGTTGTGATTGTGAAGCCCTGCGGTACGGGAAGGCCGATGTTGGTCATCTCTGCAAGGTTGGCACCTTTGCCGCCGAGAAGCTCACGCATGTTTGCGTTGCCTTCGGAGAAAAGGTAACAATACTTTTTGCTCATAATTTACCTCCAAAAAAGTTTTTCAATTAAGAAAGCTGTGCGGCTTTCGGACGCAAATGCGCGCAAAAGGGCGCACAAATTCATATTGCCACAAGCTATTATAACAGAACATTTCATGCATTTCCATAGTTTATAAAGAAAAAATTGGCAAATCGGAAATATATTTTTTGTTTATCTTGACAAAACGCATTTGCGCGTTCGTCATTTTACATTAAAAAATCACCCGAAACACGCCGATATTCTCTTATTATTACGCCTTGTTTCTCTTGATTTTTTACGCGGAATTTAATATAATGGCAAGCGTAAAAATAGGCGGACAATTTTTTGTTTTTAAAAACTTGTCTGCAAATTCTAAAAGGAAGAGGTATGCTGACATGGCAAAAATCGATCTTTCAAAATACGGCATTTTGGGTACCACCGAAATAGTTTACAACCCGTCTTACGAGCAGCTCTTTAAAGAAGAGACGGACCCGTCGCTTACAGGCTACGAAAAGGGTCAGGTAAGCGAGCTCGGCGCGGTTAACGTTATGACCGGCGTTTACACCGGACGTTCACCCAAAGACAAGTTCATTGTTATGGATGAAAATTCAAAGGACACCGTTTGGTGGACTTCGGATGAGTATAAAAACGACAACCATCCCGCGTCAAAAGAAGCTTGGGAAGCTGTTAAAAAGCTTGCCGTTAACGAGCTTTCAAACAAAAGACTTTTTGTTGTAGACGCTTTTTGCGGCGCTAACAAAGACACCCGTATGGCAATCCGCTTTATAGTTGAGGTTGCTTGGCAGGCACACTTTGTTACAAATATGTTTATAAAGCCCACAGAAGAAGAGCTTGAGAATTTTGAACCCGACTTTGTTGTTTACAACGCTTCAAAGGCAAAGGTTGAAAATTATAAAGAGCTCGGTCTTAACTCCGAAACGGCTGTTATGTTCAACATCACAAGCCGCGAGCAGGTTATAGTCAACACTTGGTACGGCGGCGAAATGAAAAAGGGTATGTTCTCAATGATGAACTATTACCTTCCGCTTAAAGGCATGGCTTCTATGCACTGCTCCGCAAACACGGATATGGACGGCAAAAATACCGCTATATTCTTCGGCCTTTCGGGCACGGGCAAAACAACGCTTTCAACCGACCCCAAGCGCCTTCTTATCGGCGATGACGAGCACGGCTGGGACGATAACGGCGTGTTCAACTTTGAGGGCGGCTGCTATGCAAAGGTAATTAATCTTGACAAAGACTCGGAGCCTGATATCTATAACGCTATAAAGCGCGACGCGCTTCTTGAAAATGTTACTCTTGATAAAGACGGCAAGATAGACTTCAACGACAAGAGCGTTACCGAGAACACCCGCGTTTCTTACCCGATTAACCACATCAAAAATATTGTTCGCCCCGTTTCCGCAGCGCCCGACGCAAAGAACGTAATCTTCCTTTCGGCAGACGCTTTCGGCGTTCTTCCGCCTGTTTCGATTCTTACTCCCGAGCAGACGCAGTATTACTTCCTTTCGGGCTTCACGGCAAAGCTTGCAGGTACCGAAAGAGGTATAACCGAGCCCACGCCCACTTTCTCGGCTTGCTTCGGTCAGGCATTTTTGGAGCTTCATCCCACAAAATATGCCGCAGAGCTTGTTAAGAAAATGCAGAAGAGCGGCGCAAAGGCATACCTTGTAAACACCGGCTGGAACGGAACCGGCAAGCGTATCTCCATTAAGGATACCCGCGGAATCATCGATGCAATCCTGTCCGGTGATGTTCTGAAGGCTCCCACCAAGAAGATCCCTTACTTCGATTTCGAAGTACCGACCGAGCTTCCGGGAGTAGATACCGGTATTCTGGATCCCCGCGACACCTACAAGGATGCTTCCGAGTGGGATGCAAAGGCTCAGGATCTTGCAAAGAGATTCATCAAGAACTTTGCAAAGTATGAAGGCAACGAGGCTGGCAAGGCTC
>DJRI01000044.1:0-1682 GCA_002440045.1 Ruminococcaceae bacterium UBA6364
TGCTCTTCTTAGCCTTGCCTCGGAGTACCTTTGTACGCCGTCGGGCAAGCGCTAAACGCCGAAAACGGCGTTTAGCATTCGATTAATTCATTCTGAACATTTTTTCCAAGCCCCTTTTCCGTATAAAACTGCTTTGAGGCTGTAAAAAGTTTTTTTACAGTCCCGCAAGAATTATAATACTTCTACAGTGCCGTCTTTGTGAACCTTTATCTTGTCGCCGGTTTTAACGGTGTTAAGAAATTCGTCGCCGAGACAGTCAACCGTGGGCATGGGGTTTGAGCCCCAAACCTCGGAAAGAACAGCGCCTGCCGCCGCAAGCGAGTCTATGTGGTTTGCAAAAAGAAGGCATGCGGGGCTTCTGCCCATGGCATTGGCGCAATAAAGCACCATTCCGCCGGTTGTTGAGCCGATTGTCTGCGGAAGGCAAAGAGCCGTGCCTACCATAGGCTTTCCGAACAAATCAGGGTTATTCTGGTCGCCGCACTTTGCGGTTTTGTCGCCGAACTGAAGGCTTTTTTGGAAAGATGCAAGAGTGTTGAAGCCGCCGTGAGAAACAAGCGCCGTTGCCTCTGCCTCACCGGGAACTACCGGACGTCCTTTAAAAGTTTTCATGGTTATTTTGCCCCCTTTGTGATTATGTCAAGAATCTCTGCGCTTGTGTAGTAACGCGAAGTGGTATATGTTCTTAATTTGTTTGAGTTTGTTATAACGGGCATTTTGCCTGCAAGCGGGTTATTCATATACATAAGCGGGCAAATGTAGCTGAGAATAACGCCTGTTTTTTCAAGCTTTGCAGCCTCTGGAAGCTTTTTGAACTCTTTAATAACCGCAGGCGGAGCGGTGAATACCGTGGGGATTTTAACCTTTTCGTTGCCGGCTTTTTTAAGACCGTCGCTTACGTTGTTCGTCCACTCGATAAGCTGTGCAAGAGTAAGATGCGGGCAGCCGACAAAGCAAAGCTTGGGAGTTGCGTTTTTATCCTTCCACATAACGGGATAGTTTGATTTTACTCTTTCAAGCTCGGCGTCGTCGATAACATATGTTTTTGCGTTTTCCGCAATAAGCTTTTCGCCGAGCTCAACGGCTTCGGGAGTAAGATTTTCGATATGGTAAAGTCCGACAGCGCCGTTTGAAGCGGTTGCCGCGCCGAAATCTTTAAGATAAGCCTTTGCGTCGTCGTTAAGCTCTGTGCCGAGCCATTTGTCAAGGCCTTTTACAAAGGGAACGTCCTCCATAACCTTCATACCGATGGCACTGCCGAGTATCTGTGCTTCGGGCTTCTTTGTTGTTTTAACTTCAACAATCCACGTTGCCTTTCTGCCCTCGTCGGTAAGAAGTCCGAAATAAGGAACATAGCCGACAACAGAGCCGAAAAGCTCAATAATGCCGGAGTTGCGGTTGCAGCGAGCACCGAGAACGGAGTTTGCAAAAACAACCGCGCTTGACTCTGCCCAGCTTAAAACGTCGCCTTTTTCGGGCTTGTTGCCTACTTCGTCAAGATAGCAAGCGCAAGTGTAAGCGTCTTTATTAACAAGACCGAGCCTTCTTAACTGCTCGTCGTAAGAGTCCTGCGAATTATACATAAACTTTTTGAAAATAAGGTTCTTTAATAAATCCGAAGGAACATTTTTGTCAAGCGGACGCGGGTCAACCGAGAATTTCTGCTTTGAAACGGCACCCGG
>DJRI01000044.1:1693-2607 GCA_002440045.1 Ruminococcaceae bacterium UBA6364
CCGCCTCGATAAGCTTATCCATAAGGTCGTAAACAGGCTTCATAACACCGAGACCGAAGCTTGTTACAAGGTGGCCCATTTTGCTTGTAACGGGAACCATCTTTGTTGCGCCGAAGGCTTCGCCGTACATAACGAGCGTTTTCATGACTTTTGCCAAGGTTTCGCCCTTTTCGCCGTTAAGTATGGCAAGCTGTTCGGGTGTGAATTCCATTTTATATTCCATATCCTTCAACCCTTTCGTTGTTTGTTGAAAATTTGACCGTGTATATTGTAGCATAAAACGCTTTGTTTGCAAAGAGTTTTTTGTTAAAATGTTAACATATTTTAATTTAAAATTTCTGTCATAAAAACTTTGTCAACCTCAAGGCAAAAAAATAAGAGCGGCATAAAAGCCGCCCTCATCTTTACCGAAAAGCCGTAAGCTTTTGCGGTATATCGGAAATTTTAAATTCCCGTTTTGTATTGGCAGGTACAGGGTACACTTTTCATATTGTAACAGTGTTGCGAAAATGCGAATATTTTGTTAACATTTGGGCGTTTTTGACATCTTTCACAGTGTGAAAACTGTTTTTTAGTGAATATTAACAATAAAACCCGATAAAGTTTGTTTATAGTTCCATTTTAAAAAGTACAGTTGCAAGTCGAAGAAAAATGTGTTAATCTATTAGTTGCAAACATCACCCCGAAGCGGGCGAACGGAGGTTAATTTATGGCAAGTATTCTTGACGCATTTAAAGAATCACACGAAGAAGCGCGCGTTTATACCGGCAAAAAAATTAAGGTCGGCATTATAGGCTGCGGCTGGATAGCAGAGGCTCACGTAAAGAGCTATCAGAAGTGCGACGATGTTGAAATCGTTGCCCTTGCAGACCTTGTACCCGGCAAAGCCGAGGCATTTGCCGAAAAATGCGGTA
>DJRI01000157.1 GCA_002440045.1 Ruminococcaceae bacterium UBA6364
TAACAGCCGCAATAACGCCTATGGGTTCGGCTATTTTCTTTGTGCCGTAAGCTTTATCCTCTTCTATTACGCCGCAGGTTTTTGTATCCTTGTAAGCATTATAAATGTATTCTGCGGCATAGTTATTTTTGATTACCTTATCTTCGACAACGCCCATACCCGTTTCTTCGACAGCAAGCTTTGCAAGCGGTATTCTTGCCTTATTTGCGGCAGACGCCGCCGCAAGGAAGATTTTATCAACCTGCTCCTGCGTATAGGTAGAATACTTTTTCTGCGCTTCTTTTACGCGCGCAAGCGCTCTTTCAAGAGCCTCTACGTTATCTACAATCACTCTTTCCTGCATTTCTTAACACAACCTCCGTTAATAGATTATCCGGGACGCTTTTCGCCCCTGACTTTGATATTATTTTAACAAACTTTGTGTGATTTGTAAATTGCCGTTTTTTCATACGGCATTGTACTTTTTGATATATAAAAAACCGACAAAAACCGCGTCGGTACGCCGATTTTTTTATAAATTTATATTAATCTAACTGCCGAAAACGCGCCTTTTTGCCTTGCACAGCTCCGAAATGAAAATATCGTCGGTTGAGGTAAGCTTATAATCTTTTCTGTAAATCAAAACGTCTTTATATACCCTGCCGTTTTCGTCACAGCTTCTTTCGGTCAGGCCGTATCTTGAAAGAAGCTCTTCGGGTATAGGCGAAACCCACATAAAGCACTCGGGGTTTTGCGAAAGAAGCTCAAACTGGCTTGCGCGGTCAAAAACAAAAATGCGGCGCTCCGAATTGTCGGGCAGCTCTTCTTTTTTTACCTGTGCGAACGGAAGCGACGGAACATAAGGGTCGGCGTGCGCCACTTCGATGTAATCTTTAAGGTCGTCGTATGTTATGTCCTTCTTTTTTGAAAGCGGGCTTTGCTCGCTCATAATAAGGCAATAGCTGAACTGCGTTATCATTTCGTAGTTAAGCTCTTTTTCGTCAAGCATCGACTTATAATAGCGGTCGTAATTTTCGGCATAACGGATTATACCTAACTTAAAATCGTCCTGCAAGACGTTTTTTATAGTCCGCATTGAATTTGTTTCTTTATAATAAACTTCTGTATCCGTGCCGCTTTCCAAAAACGCCGAAAACTTTGCGAATGCGTCGGCAATATAGCTTGCGCGCGGAACCGAAACGGAAAACCGCCTTTTGTCGGTTTCGCCGTTTTTAAAAAGCCCTTCGACCGTTTCAACCTGTTTTAAAATGGATTTTGCATAATGAATAAATATTTCGCCGTCGGGGGTCAGTACCATTCCCCTTGCGCTTCGGTCAAATATTGAAATGCCGAGCGAAGCTTCAAGCTCTTTAATTGCTCTGCTCAAGTTAGGCTGACCGACATAAAGCCGCTCCGACGCTTTGCTTATAGAACCTGTTTCGGCAATTTCGACAGCATATTTCATATGCAGAAAATTCATTATACCACCCATTCGTTTTACCCGCAGTACTCTGTAACGCCTAAAAATTTACATCTGATGATTGCGAGTAATACCTGTAAAGTTTTAGGCTGTGCCGGCAGTAGTTCCGGGTTTTAAAAAACCTACGCCGATGTTATTGTAACATATATTTTTTCAAATTCCAACACCTAAGCGCCGATTTAGACAAATTTTTTAAAATTACCAAATTCAAATCCGATTTCGGTCTTAAACGTTCTTTTCCTTTGCATATTTTTCTTTCAATTCTTTCGTATGTGCATTAAAAAGTTTGAGCGCTTCTGCCTGTATTGACAAAATATCGCCCTGCTTCGCGTCTGAAAATTCATGTTTAATTCTTGCGGAAGCCACCGCATGGCTGTCGCTTTTTTTGCTTTCATCCGCTTCGGAAATGAATTTTTGCAAAAGCCCCAAATCGCCCGAATAGCAAAGCTCAACAAGCTTTGCTCTGTATTCAAGCTCTACGGGGGTTATCTCCCCGAACATTTTCATATCGGAAGCGTGCTGTGCTTCGTGTTTTAAAAGCGAAACACGAAACCGCTCGCTTTCAAAATCATATGCCTGTTCAACGCAATTTATCGTACCGTCGGGCGAAGTCCAGCCGCCCGTGCCGAATCTGCCGAAAGTCAGATAGTCCATCCAGCTTCTGAATACAAAGTCCTTAAGAATGTTAACTGTGTATTCCTCTGTTTTGTCGGGAAGTTCAACCAAAAAAACTGTCGGGACTGTTTTTTGCCAAATATAAGGGCCGTAATACCCCTGGGTTTTTCCGAAAAGCGAATGATAGCCGTTTTCTTCAAACACGGATTGAAGTTTTTCTGTAAGCTGTTCTTCATCTGCTTTCGGCATATTCATAAGCATTTTTAATTGAGTCAGCAGTTTGTCTGCCGCCGTTTCTTCCGATAAGCCGCAATAAAAAACATCGCGGAAATAGACTTGATATAAAAGCAGAATATCGTTAAGAATACTCGGGATTTCAAACTTGCGGTATTCGCAATTTTCAAAAATTGCGATATATGCGGGAAGAACATCTTTAAATTCGTCGTGATTACGCATATATTCAATAGCGCCTTTTATATCCTTGTTCAGAAAAAACCGACTGATTTGCATATCGCTCTCTCCCTTAAAAATCTGTTGTCTTTTTTAATTATAGCACGGTTATTTAAACAATTCCATCTGTTTTAAAATAAAATTCAGCCCTGCGCCGCATTAACAGCGACACAGGGCTTTTTAAAGCGATTTGCGTTATAAACCGAAGTTTTTTGAAAGAAGCTTACACAGCTCGTCTTTATTTCTGAAGCCTACCGCAACGTCTGCGATTTTTTCACCGTTCATAAAAACGAGAGTGGGAATGCTTTCGATTCCGAAATTGAGAGCAAGCTCGCGCTGTTCGTCAACATTGACTTTGCAGACTTTAAGTTTGCCGTCATACTCTGCAGCGACATCTGAAAGCACGGGCGACTGCATTGTGCACGGACCGCACCGCGTTGCCCAAAAGTCAATTAACACGGGAAGCTCGCTTTTTAAAACTTCATCCGAAAAATTTTCGGCGGGTAAAGTAAATTCAGCCATA
>DJRI01000144.1:0-2165 GCA_002440045.1 Ruminococcaceae bacterium UBA6364
GGTTCTGAAGAAGCTCGCCTACAGAGCGGATACGTCTGTTGCCGAGGTGGTCTATATCGTCGGTTGTGCCAAGCTCGTTGCCGAGGCAGTTGAGATAGTTTATCGAAGCAAAAATATCATCGATTGTGATGTGTTTGGGAATAAGCTCGTCGCTGCGGTCTTTCATCTCGGAAAGAAGCTCTTCTGTAGATTCGCAGGTGTTAAGTATGTCCGAAAGTACGGCAAAGCTTACCTTTTCGTTGATGCCGATTTCTTCAAGCTGTTCTCTTGTAACGTCTTTGATAAAGTCCAAGGGGTCAACCATACCGTTGGAGATTACCTTTACGGTTTTGCCCTCTTCTTCGGTTTTGAGGATTACCTCTTTAACGCCGGCTTTGTCGATTTCATATGCCTTGTCTTTAGAAAGCTTTTCGCCCTCGTCGGCAAGAAGCTCGCCCGTGAGCGGGTCAAACACAGGGGAAGCGAGCGTACCGCCGATTATTCTTTCGGCTATGGCAAGCTTTTTATTGTATTTGTATCTGCCGACTCGTGAAATGTCGTATCTGTGCGGGTCAAAGAAAAGTCCGTCAAGGTGCGCCTGAGCTGTTTCAAGCGTGGGCGGCTCGCCGGGACGAAGCTTTTTATAGACTTCAAGCAAAGCTTCTTCGGTATTCTGTGTGGTGTCTTTTTCGAGTGTGGCTTCTATTCTGTCGTCATAGCCGAAAAAGTCACGAATGTCCTGGTTTGAAGAGAGACCCAAAGCTCTGATAAAGGTTGTTATCGGGAGCTTTCTGTTTTTATCAATGCGAACGTTGAAAATATCGTTCTGGTCGGTTTCGTATTCAAGCCACGCGCCCCTGTTGGGGATAACGGTAGAAGTGAAAAGCTTTTTACCGTTTTTGTCAAAGGTGTTTCCGAAATAAACACCGGGCGAACGGACAAGCTGAGAGATGATTACGCGCTCGGCGCCGTTTATAACGAACGTGCCGCTGTCGGTCATTATGGGGAAGTCGCCCATATAAACCTCGTTCTCTTTAATTTCGCCTGTCTCTTTGTTATAAAGTCTTGCGATAACGCGAAGAGGGGCGGCGTATGTTGCGTCTCTCTCCTTACATTCCGTTACGCTGTACTTTGGCTTTTCGTCCATACGGTAATCTATAAAGGTAAGTACAAGATTCCCCGTATAGTCCGTGATTTCGTCAATATCACGGAAAACCTCTCTTAGCCCGACGTCAAGAAACCACTTGTAAGAGTTCTTTTGCACCTCAATAAGGTTGGGCATCTGCATAACCTCATTGATACCTGCAAAACTCATTCTTGTGTTCTTTCCGAGCTTCACGGGTTTCACATTAGCCATAAGACACATCACTCCGTTCTTATTTTAAATTCTTTTTCACCTTTGGGGCTGAAAAAAGAAATAATTAACACTGTAAATCATATGAAATCACTGCCGTTAAAAACAAGATGCGGCATTATTCCATTATTATAGATTATAAGATTATAGACCACACGGGGCAATATGTCAATAGATTTATCGGCGTTTTTTCAAAAAAACTCAAAAAACATTCAGAAAAGCAAAATTCGCACGGATTACACGGCAGCCGGAATACGTCACAATCACATCATTCCGTCAAGCAAAATGACGAGATTGTGACGAGATTAATGTGCCGCGTGCAAAAGAGCGCCGCCGAATGTGGGCAAAGTCTTTAAAACGCAAAATTCCGGCTGCTCCGAAAGGAACAGCCGAAAAAGTGTTAAAAGGTGTGTTTAATTATTTATCAACATAGCCGAGAACGAAATACTTGAATATCGCAACTATAACGCTCTTTGAGAAGATAAGGTCGTCAAGCACGGTAACGAGCTTGCGAAGCGCTGTTGAAGTGTCGTTTGTTTCGGGAACGAGAACCGGCTCGCGGGTTTCGCCCTCTTTGTCAACAACGAACGGCTGAGAATAGCATATTCCGTCGGGCCCTGTGATATAGAAACGGACGAAATAGTTGATGTCATAGTCGTTAAGGTTGATTGTGAGAGCTTCAAGTCCGCCGCGCTTTATAACCTCGCCGTCGGCAACCCAAGTAATCTGGTTGAAGTTTTTGCCGAGAACCGAAATTGTTCCGAGCGTGTCGTTGACGCTTACTCTTGTAACGAGCGGAGTGTCGTTTGACTGCCAATTAACCTTTTCTTCA
>DJRI01000144.1:2208-5468 GCA_002440045.1 Ruminococcaceae bacterium UBA6364
AGTGCGAAACCGCAAACAGCGTGCCTGTTTCCATGCTCTTTCTCAATTCGGAGTTTGAAAGCTCGGGCATATAGTGAATTGTGTACGCGTCGTTAAGAGAGCGTTCGTTGTGAGAGTCCGAGAAACAGAAAGCCCACGGAACAACGCCGTTCGGGATTGTCTTTTTAAGAATCTGGTCGTAAAGGATACGGTCGCAGCGGGTGTGCGCGTCGGTTGCGCTGTTTATGCCCATGCCAACGCTTGAACCTGCGTTGTCGATGAAAAGACGGGCAAATTTGTTAACAAAATACTCGTCAACTGGCTGACCGACGTGGTCTGCGGAGTCCTTGTCGGGATAAACGTATTCGCCGACGTGAGAAAGCATTGAAATGCCGCCCGCTTCTTTAACGCCCGCCGAGGGTGTTTCATAATCGCCGTAAACGCCGATAAGTCCCTGGCCGTAGTCCGAGAAATAACCTGTAAGGTGGCAGTCGCAAACGGGTGTTGCCGCGTTGAGCTCGATGCCCTGCGGAACGTCTATCATACCGCCGAAACGCTTTTCGCCGTTTGTGGTTTTTGCCGTTCCGTTGATGTAGGACTCGTATTCCTCCTGTGAAAGCGGGTCAATCTTTGCAAGATGTGTGCGGTCATATTTAACAAGTCTTATAATCGGAACAAGCTGCGGCTCGTTGTTCCAACCGCGGTTAATTGTGCCGTGGTCGGTTATTGCAAGAATGTTGTAGCCGTAGTCATAGTGCTTCTGAACAACCTCTTTAACGGTAAGATAACCGTCCGAAGCGTTTGTCTGACAGTGAAGCTGTGCTTTGTAGGGCTTCCACTTGTTAAAGTCAACCGAAGCATAGGGGTTGTGAATGATGTACTTTGATTTTATCGCCGCTTCTGCGCCGATTGTAAACGGTAACATCAAAAGTACAGCCGCTAAAACCAGTGAAAGAAGTTTTTTTGCCTTTTTCATAAATATACCTCCCAAGAGAGTCTATTCTTCTGTAATCAGATTATGTGGAAAAGGTTAGCGAGCTTTTCGATTATAAAAGCCGCAAGTGCAAACGGAAGCGTGTGATAGATGTTAAGGAAAACCTCCGCGTCGCCGTTGTCGGGAATTACCGAATCCGGAACGGGCTTATCTTCTCTGCCGTCGTAACGAAGCTCGAACGCCTGTGAATAGGTTACGCCGCCCTCGCCGAAGAGCTGGAAGCGTACATAGCAGCCAAGCTCGTCTTCGTAATCGTTAAGGTCTATGGTGTAGTCGTTTGAAATAACCTTGCCGTCAGCAATCCACTCAATCTTCTGACAATCTCTTGCGGGGTCAACGCTTACGGAGATTGTGTTCTGACGGTCGTTAATCTTGATGTCGGTAACTATCGGAACTTCGCCGTTGCCCTCGAACTTGTCGCCCATGCCCTTTTCGGGGTTGTAAAATTTGCTGGCGGCAAACAAGGCGCCGTCATGCATTGCCTGTTTAACGGTTTCTTCGCTGTTCACTTCAAGCGGGAAAAGCTCAAAGGACCTACCGACTTCATAAAGCTGCTCGGAGTCATCGTCTGCAAACGCCCAGATGTTTCTGCCTGTGGGGATAACCACCTGCAAAAGCTCATCCCAAAGAGCGCGGTCGGAACGCGTAACGTTGTCGGTGTTATTAACAATTTCCATACCGAGGCAGGATTTTGAGGTTGTGAAGATGTCGGCAAAATAGTGAATGTAAGAATCCCAATGAGAACGCTCGGGGAAGTTATTTGAATTGACCCAATCACCGACGTGGTTAAGAACGGAATAGCCGCCTGCTTTTTCAATTTCGACAGTAGCGGTTTTGTAATCGTTTTCGGTGCCCCAAACGCCGCTGCCGTAGGTTGTGAAATAGCCGTTAACGTGGGTTTTTGACATAACCGCCATGTTGCACTCGATGCCGCCTGTTATATCGGTCATTCCCCTGCCGTTTCTGTCGGAGCCGGTGGTGATGCGGTTATACTGTTCTTCGCTCATAGGCTCAACTTTTCTGAAGCCGTTGAAAATGCCGTGAGTTTCGCGGTCGTCGCGCCAGCCGGTGTTAATTACGCCGTGGTCGGTTATTGCAAGAATGTCATAGCCCGCCTGATAATAGGCTTCGACCATATCGCTTAATGTAACGTCGCCGTCGGAAGCGGTTGTGTGAGCGTGAAGGCACGCCTTGTAGGTTGTGCTTTTTGCCCAATCAACATTTTCATAGGGGTTTATAATTGTGTAATCGGTCTCGGCGGCGGCAAAGGCAGAAATGCCGAACACGCCCAAAAGAAGCGAAACCGAAAGAATGACGCTAAGCGCCTTTTTAAAGGTTTTCATTTGAGATACTCCTTTTTTTGATTTTATACTCTAATATTAACATTCTGTTTTCAGGATGTCAACAATTTATACAAAAACAAAAACCGCAAAACCGAATTTTCCAAAAATATTCACAAAACAGAATTTGTTCATTTGGGCAGTTTAACGAAATTCCTGAATTTCTGCGCAAAAAGGCAAAAAAGAAAAACAATCACGGCAGAAGCACTTTGCTTCTGCCGTGACAAGATAATCAGTATTTGAAATCGGTTATTATGAGCGTATTGTAAAGCTCCTGCTTGTCAATTGTTATCTGTTTCAGACCCAATATTTTTCCGCTGCCCGAAATTGCCACGTTCATATACTGCTCAAGCTTTACTATCTGATTGTTTTTGGGATTGTATTCAAGAATCGCCTTGCAGTCGTGATAGTTAAGACTGTAGTTAACGTTTTTAATAACCGCCTGAACCGCACCGCCGTTAATGGTGTTGTCAATGTCCTTTTTTGCGATAGGTGAGAACATACAGCCGGTGTTGCTCGGCGGAACAGAAAGTCCGTCCGAAATCGGCTCGGGGTTCTGTTCTGCTTTAAGAACTATTGTAATTTTAACGTTGCCGTTTGAAAGCTCTTCATAGCTATAGTCCTGAATGGCGTTTGCATCTGTAAGATAGCAGCCCTTCTGGCCCTGATAAACGGGGAACCACTTTGTGTCGTCGCCCTTATTGTGAAGCTCTGGCTGAGCCTTATCTTCGGTCGTCATAATACCGAGACTGTCAACAAGGTTGAGAAGTGTGCCGACAAGGTTTGCACCCTCGGATACAACGCGCTCGTTAGCTCCGCTCGGAAGAGTCTGATACTCAAGCTTTGTGAAGCCGGGCTTTTCGGACTTCGCCTTATCCATAGCAACGGTGTAGGCTTTAAGAACCTCGGCGGCGCTCTTTTTTGCGCTCTGCGAGCCGCCCTGCTGT
>DJRI01000120.1:0-7476 GCA_002440045.1 Ruminococcaceae bacterium UBA6364
CCTCGTCATAGCCGACGTATCCGGGCGGCGCACCGATAAGACGCGACACGCTGTATTTTTCCATATACTCGCTCATATCGATTCTTATAAGCGCATGTTCGTCATCAAAAAGCGCTTCGGCAAGAGATTTTGCAAGCTCTGTTTTGCCGACGCCCGTGGGTCCCAAAAACAGGAAAGAGCCTATGGGGCGCTTGGGATCCTGAATGCCCGCTCTTGAGCGCAGAATTGCGTCGCTTACTTTTCTTACGGCTTCATCCTGGCCGATTACCCTTCTGTGAAGTATTTTGTCAAGATGCAAAAGCTTGTCGCGTTCGCTTTCAACAAGCTTTGAAACGGGGATTCCCGTCCAACGGGCGACTATTCTTGCGATTTCGTCATCCGTTACCTTGTCTCTTAAAAGAGTGGCGTTGCCGCCGTCGTTTTGCTTTTCGCATTCCTCAAGCTCTTTTTGAAGCTGAGGCAGCTTGCCGTATTTAAGCTCTGCCGCCTTATTAAGGTCATAGCTGTTCTGAGCTTTTTCTATCTCGGCGTTTACGCTTTCAATCTTTTCACGAATCTTCTGAACGCGGTTGATGGAGGTCTTTTCATTCTCCCACTTTGCTTTCATTTCGTTAAATTTGTCGCGAAGCTCCGAAAGCTCTTTTCTGATTTCTTCAAGATGCGCTTTTGCGAGCTTGTCGGTCTCTTTTCCGAGAGCCGCTTCTTCTATTTCAAGCTGCATTATTTTGTGCGAAATTTCATCAAGCTCTGTGGGCATTGAATTCATTTCGGTTTTTATCAAAGCGCACGCCTCGTCTACAAGGTCAATTGCTTTATCGGGCAAAAATCTGTCGGAAATATATCTGTTTGAAAGCACAGCCGCCGAAATAAGGGCGTTATCCTGAATTTTTACGCCGTGATATACTTCGTAGCGCTCTTTAAGTCCGCGCAAAATGGCTATTGTGTCTTCAACCGTCGGCTCTTTAACAAGAACGGGCTGAAAACGTCTTTCAAGCGCGGCGTCTTTTTCGATATACTGCCTGTATTCGTTAAGCGTGGTAGCGCCGATGCAGTGAAGCTCGCCCCTTGCAAGAAGCGGCTTTAAAAGGTTGCCGGCATCCATGGAGCCTTCGGTTTTGCCCGCGCCGACTATAAGGTGAAGTTCATCTATGAAAAGAATTATTTTACCTTCGCTTTTTTGGACTTCGTTAAGAACGGCTTTAAGACGCTCTTCAAACTCGCCCCTGTATTTTGCGCCCGCAATAAGCGCGCCCATATCAAGTGAGAAAATCGACTTGTTTTTGAGGTTTTCGGGGACGTCTTCTTTAACTATACGCAAAGCAAGACCCTCGGCAATTGCGGTTTTGCCGACGCCGGGTTCACCGATAAGGCAGGGGTTGTTTTTTGTTTTTCTTGAAAGAATTCTTATAACGTTACGGATTTCTTCGTCTCTGCCGATTACGGGGTCAAGCTTTCTTTCACGCGCAAGCTCCACAAGGTCTCTGCCGTATTTTTTAAGAACGTCGTAAGTGTCCTCGGGATTTTCGTTTGTTACGTTTGAGTTGCCGCGGACATCTTTTAAAGCGGAAAGGAATTTATCCTTAGTAATACCGAAGCTCTTAAAAAGCTCTTTCATATCCTTCGTGGGCGAATCGAGCATGGAAAGGAAGATGTGTTCAACCGAAACATAGCTGTCCTTCATACGCTCCGCCTGCTTTTCGGCGTCGTCAAGGACGCTTTCAAGCTCTTGCGAGATATACATATTGCCGCCCGAAACCTTGGGGAAACGGGATATAATATTTATAAGCTCTTTTGAAAAAGCTTCTTTATTATTTGTTATTTTTGAAATGAGCCCGCCTATAAGACCGTCTTTGCTGTCAACAAGTGCAGAGAGGACGTGCTCTTCGCGAAGCTCCTGGTTGCCGTACTCGCGCGCGATTGATTGCGCCTCGTTTACGGCTTCAACGCTTTTCTGAGTAAATTTCTGAAAGTTCATACAGACTGCTCCCTTCTTTTTCTGTTGAACATATAATACGCCGTGTATGTATACTGAATATGAATTGTTTATGAACAAATTGTAAATGTTAGCACTCTGTGTGATAGAGTGCTAATTTTATAATTATCTGATGACAAACCGCGCGTTTTATGGTAAAATATATGCAGTTAAAGGAAAAGGGAGATTTTAATGGATATAATAAAAAAGCTGTGTACCGAATTTTCAATAAGCGAAAACCGCATAACAAATATAGTTACACTTCTTGATGACGGCAACACCGTTCCGTTTATAGCGCGCTACAGAAAAGAAATGACAGGCTCTTGCGACGACCAGACGCTTCGCGAAATTTTTGAAAGGCTGACATATTTAAGAAACCTTGAAAAGCGCAAGGAAGAAGTTTCTTCTTCAATTGAAGAGCAGGGAAAAATGACGGACGAAATCAAGCGCTCGCTCGAAATTGCCGAAACGCTCGCCTCGGTCGAAGATATTTACAGGCCGTTTAAGCAAAAAAGAAAAACACGCGCCTCGGTCGCAAAAGAAAAAGGGCTTGAGCCGCTTGCAGAATGCATTTTTTCTTTTTCAAAAAAAGGACTTGATTTAAACGTCGAAGCGCTTAAATATGTTGACGAAGAAAAAGGCGTTTTAACGCCGGAGGACGCATTAAGCGGCGCTTCGGATATAATCGCAGAGCAAATTTCGGACTCACCCGAGGCGCGAAGGCTTTTAAAAGACCTTATTGAAAAGCGCGGCCTTATTTCTTCGGTTTCAAAAACAGAGGACGACAGCGTATACGCCATGTATTACGACTACAAAGAGCCTGTTTCTAAAATACCGAGCCACCGAATACTTGCCATGAACCGCGGCGAAAACGAAGGAATACTTAAAGTCTCGCTTGTAATCGACGAAAACGAGGCGTTGAGAATCCTTTATCATCTCTTTATAAAAGAGGGCTTTTCGCAGACGGAATTTTGCAAAGAAGCGGCAAAGGACAGCTATTCGCGCCTTATATTCCCCTCTTTGGAGCGCGAAATCAGAAGCGCGCTTACAGAAAAAGCCGACGAGCAGGCAATTAAAATGTTCGGTTCAAACCTCAAGCCGCTTTTAATGCAGCCGCCTATAAAAAACAAAACCGTACTTGCGGTTGACCCCGCCTACAGAACGGGCTGCAAGCTTGCCGTTGTAGACAAAAACAGTCGCGTGCTGTTTACGGGCGTTATTTACCCGACGCCGCCGCAGTCAAAAACGGAAGAGTCCGAGAAAAAAGTGCTTGAACTTATTGACAGATACAAAATCGACTGCATTTCAATCGGCAACGGCACTGCAAGCAAGGAGTCGGAAATATTTATTGCAAATACAATCAAAAAAGCTTCAAGACCCGTTTCTTATATGGTTGTAAACGAGGCGGGCGCGTCGGTTTATTCGGCTTCAAAGCTCGGCGCGGAGGAGTTTCCCGATTTTGACGTTTCGGTACGCTCTGCCGTGTCGATTGCGCGAAGGCTTCAGGACCCGCTTTCGGAGCTTGTTAAAATAGAGCCGCGAAGCATCGGCGTGGGTCAGTATCAGCACGACGTTCCGCAAGCAGAGCTTTCCATGTCGCTTTCAAACGTAGTCGAGGACTGTGTAAACGCCGTCGGCGTGGACCTTAACACGGCTTCGGTTTCACTTCTTAAATATATCTCGGGCATAACGTCGGCAACGGCTAAAAACATTGTTGCCTACCGCGAAGAAAACGGCGGTTTTAAAAAGCGCGCGGAGCTTAAAAAGGTTAAAGGCTTAGGTCCGAAAGCCTTTACGCAGTGCGCAGGATTTTTAAGAATACCCCGCGGCGAAGAACCGCTCGACAACACAGGCGTTCACCCCGAAAGCTATGACGCGGCAAGAAAGCTTTTGACTCTTTTCAAAAAGACCGAAGCCGATATTGAAAACGGCACCGCAAAAGGCCTTTGCGACGCAATAAAAGAAAAAGGCGCAGCGGGCGTTGCCGAAACCTGCGGCGTAGGCGTGCCGACTCTTTCGGATATTGCAAAAGAGCTTGAAAAACCCGGCAGGGACATAAGAGACGACCTGCCCGCGCCGAATCTCAGAACGGACGTTATGGATATTAACGACCTTAAAGAGGGAATGACGCTCACGGGCACGGTAAGAAACGTTATCGACTTCGGCGTATTTGTCGATATAGGCGTGCATCAGGACGGACTTGTTCACATTTCGCAGATTTGCAACAGGTTTATAAAACACCCGTCCGAGGTTTTAAAGGTCGGCGACGTTGTAAAAGTAAAGGTTCTTTCGGTTGACGGCAACAAAAAACGAATTTCACTTACAATGAAGGATGTGTAATTTATGAAGGTACGTTTAAACGAGGACAAAGAGGTTGTAAAAAGAATTAAAGAAGGTCTTGAACGCACTGGCGGATATTGCCCCTGCAAGCTTTCGCACACCGAAGAAAACAAGTGTATGTGCAAGGAATTCAGAGACCAAATAAAAGACGAAAACTTTGAAGGCTATTGCCACTGCATGCTTTATTACAAAGAAAAATAAATTATTAACAAAAAAATTAATGACAAAACCGTTTATATATGTTATGATATTCAAAGCTCATTTTATTTAAATGTAATCGCGAGGTAAAAAAATGCTTGAATTAAAACACGCACTTGAAATAATCATCAGCGAAATCGAAAGCACGGTTTCCTCCTTCGGCTTTAAGGTCGAATATCCCGAAGGCGTTTTGCCGCCCGCTTTGCCCGTTTCTGTTTCGGGCAACAAAAGCATAATTATGTATCGCGGCGAAAAAGGCAGAATAAGAATAGAATACGAAAACGAAAAAATAGCGCTTTTCACCGCAACCGCCGATGAAAGCGACACGCCCGACGACGATATGACGCGCGCATCTCTTTCGCTTTTGGACCTTGACGAATACGAAGAAAGCGACGTTAAATACATCTGCGGCGAGTTTTGCGAAACAATCACAAACACCTTCTCGTCAAAACGCGCGCTTCAGGCGGGCAAAAAGCTTCCCACGCCCGTTTCAAAGGCAAAAGCAAAAAGCGGCGCCGTGTCTTATGACGCAAATACCCTTGGCAGCCGTTTCACTTCAAACATCTGCCCTGCGCTTCGCGATGAATACAAAAGAAACATTGAAGAATACGGCGAATTTCTTGCCGAAGATTTCTTTGTAAACCACGGCAACAAGGTCGTTCTTGATATTATAAGAGAAAACGACAAAGTAAAAATGCGCAAGCTTTTCAACCTGCTTAACGAAATATACGAAGACGGCACAAACGACACACAAAGTCTTGTTGCGGTTACAATCCTCGGCTCTATAGCACAGGAGCCCGCGCTTCTTGAAAACGCAAAGCCATATTTCAGCGACACCATGGCAGAGCCGGTTGAAGAGGTCATTAAATATCTTGCTTCAAGCAAAAGCGCGAGAATGAGACTTGAAAACCCGCCCGTATACAAACCGAAAAAGCAAAAAAAGAAAAGCTCTTTGATGTCGATGCTCGGAATGTAATGCTCGAAATGTTATATATAACCGCCGAAAGGAAAAGCCTTCGGCGGTTTTTGTTTTAAAAAAAGTGCACAATAAAACCGCCTTTTTTTCTAAACCGTGAGCGTTTGCCGCCGCCCCTATTTTGTTGACACCGATAACTCAATATACTATAATATATTCGGTAAAAATTTTCAAACAGAAGGAGACGCTTATGATATACACCGATTGGATGTCTTATATTAAAGACGATGTAAAGCTTACACAGCTTGTAATTCCCGGCTCTCACAATGCGGGCAGCTATAAAATGCCGCCGCTCGCCTGTTGCCAGGACGACACCTTGCTTACACAGATTATTTACGGCATAAGGCAGTTTTGTTTAAGACTTAACACCGACAAAAACGGCAACATAGTCATAGCCCACGGCGTTACAAACGGCGACAGGCTTGAAAACGCTTTAAGCGATATAAGAAAAGCAATGGACAGCTTTCCGACGGAAATTTTCCTTTTGGATATACGCGAATATTATCCGCAAAAATTCGGTCCCGTTACGCTTACCTTTAACGCGCCCAAAGAAAAGGTTGACGCACTTTTAAGCGAATATATAGAGCCCGAAAAATACGCTTTTTGCGACTTTACGCACATTAACGACGTAACAATCGGCGATATAAGAAAAGCGGGAAAGCGCTATATCCTTATAAACGACAACGAAGAATACGCCTACAGCAAAAACTGCGAGCAAATTTTGCCGTGGGATAAAAAGCTTAACGGCAGCTATGCCGCGGACTATGCAAAATCGGCATTAAGCTTTTTTGAGTCAAATTCGACCGACGGTCTTTTCTGGTTCCAGACTCAGCTGACGCCGAACCTCGGCACAAAGGTCGGCATAACAACGCCGAGAAAGCTTGACAAAGAAACGCGCCTTTATTTTAAAGATATGATGAAAGCCATTGCCGACAACTGGTATTATTTAAGCTGTGCAAACATCATAGCAGGCGACTTTATGACCGAAGATTATATGAAATGCGAAGCCATTTTAAAGCTCAACCTTTTAAAGGGCAACGTAAAAGAAGGCAAGGAAAAAGAGTTTGAGGAGGGTCTTTTGTGGAGCTGACCGTTCTCGGAAAATACGGCCCCTACCCCAAAGCGGGCGGCGCCGCAAGCGGCTATCTTGTAAAAAACGGCGGCGATTCGCTTTTGCTCGATATGGGCTCGGGCACGCTTTCAAGGCTTCTTTCTTTAGTCGATTTAAAAAATCTCGGCGGTATTTTCATTTCGCATCTTCACTATGACCACACAAGCGACCTTTTGCCGTTGAGATATGCGCTTGAAGAAACAAACACAACCCTTAACATATACACGGCTTTTGAAGAAAGCGAATGGTACAAAATACTTTTTTCGCACAGGAATTTTAACGTTATAAACGTTTTTGACGGTGCAGATGTATCTTTAGGCTCAATGAAGCTTTCTTTTAAAGATATGAAACACACCGTCCCCGACCTTGCAATTAAAATATGCGGCGACAAAACTCTTTGCTACACGGGCGACTCAGTTTATAACGACAACATTCCATGGTGCTTTGAGGGTACGGATTGTGTGCTCGGCGATTTTTCAAAGCCCGAGGGCTTTAAAGGCCCGCATATGAATGTGAAAATCGCAAAAGAGCTTAAAGCGCGCTACAAAGACGTGCGCATTATAGCAACTCACCTTTCAACCGATTTCGACCCGACAGACGCATTCAAGGGCACAGGCATCGAAGTCAGCGAAGAGCTTAAAACCTACAATCTTTGAGGTGCAATAAAAATGAAAAATTACGATTCGGTCATAATCGGCCACATAACCGAGGATCACAACATAGACCATCTTGACAACGAGGTTCACATCTGCGGCGGCGCGGTGCTTTTTTCATCGGCTTCGGCGCATGCTTTGGGGCACAAGGTTGCCGCAATAACACGCCTTGCAAAAAAAGATGAAAACCGCCTTTCGCAATTTACTGTTCCCGCCGAGGACGTTT
>DJRI01000120.1:7499-8011 GCA_002440045.1 Ruminococcaceae bacterium UBA6364
AACCATAAGAAACAAATATTTCACCGCCGACAAAGAACGCCGCGAATGCCGCTGTCTTTCACTGGGCGACAGCTTTAAAACAGAAGATGTTCCCGATGACGTGTGCGGCAAAATATATCACCTTGCAGGGCTTATTTACGGCGATTTTCCCGATGAAATGATAAAGCATTTTTCAAAAAAAGGCGCTGTCGCCGTTGATGTTCAGGGATTTTTGCGCCATGCCGACAAAGAAACGGGCGAAATGTTCTTTGAAGATTGGAAAACGAAAAAAGAAATGCTCCCCTACATCACCTACCTTAAAACAGACGCCGCCGAAGCGGAAATAATGACCGGTCTTAAAGACAGGCGCGAAGCGGCAAAACTGCTTTATTCGTGGGGCGCAAAAGAAGTTCTTATAACTCACAATACCGAAGTTATTGCCTATGACGGCAAAGAAATTTATTCGTGCCCGATAAGAGCGCGCAATTTAAGCGGCAGAACGGGCCGCGGCGACACAACCTTTGCGGCATATA
>DJRI01000010.1:0-13884 GCA_002440045.1 Ruminococcaceae bacterium UBA6364
CCGTCCAAGAGCGTGTCGATTTTTTCGACACGCTCAAACGCCATAAACTGTATTGAACAGCTTATGGCGTTTTATTTATTTTGTTTTCGGGCAGGGAATTATATGAAAAAAATTACAGTTTTGGGCGGAGACAGCCGTCTTACCACCGCTGCGGAAATACTGAGGGGCTACGGTTATGAGGTTGATATTCCCGCGGCACCGTGCGAGGATGATTACAGAAGCAGCGATGTTTTGCTTTTGCCGATTCCTACAACGCGCGACGGCGAGACGCTTGCAGCGCCTAATATCAAGAAAAAAATATATTTGGCTGATATAGCGCGCAGCACACCGGACAGTACGCTGATTCTCTCGTGCAACTATATGTTTGAGGGGAAAAGATGTATTGATTACGGCAAAAACGACGCATACTGTTTACTTAACGCCGTACCGACAGCCGAGGGCGCAATTGCACTTGCAATAGAAAAAACACCGTTTACGCTTTGGGGCAGCCGTGCACTGGTGATTGGCTGCGGCAGAGTGGGCAGAATACTGGCAGACCGATTAAAGGCGCTGGGCTGCCGCGTTACCGTGAGTGCAAGAAAGCTGGCGGATTTTGCGCTTATCTCGGCGGCAGGGTATTATACGGCGAAAACCGCGGAAATAAAAAAACACCTTAACTGCGATATTATTTTCAATACCGTTGACGTTAAGGTTATAGAGGATGATGATTTTAAAAAATGCACGGCAAGCCTTATTGTTGATTTATCAAGCAAGGGCGGCTTTAATGCTGCCGCTGCCGAGGAAAACGGAATTACGGCAATTAAGGCACCCGGTCTGCCGGGCAAAACCGCGCCGCAAACCGCCGGAGAAATTCTGGCGAGAACGGTGCGGGATATTTTAACAACTAATTTGTAAAGAGGAGAACGCTATGAAAGATATAACACTGGGGTATGCGTTCTGCGGCTCTTTCTGCACAATAAAAAAATCTCTTGAAGCGTTGAAAGAGCTGGCGAAAAACGATATTAAAATAATACCCATAATGTCGCAGATAGTTTATTCAACCGATACGCGTTTCGGCAGCGCGCAGGAATTGAAGGACGAGGTGGAGGAAATATGCGGCACAAAAATAATTCACGATATTGCCGCCGCCGAGCCTATAGGTCCTAAAAATCTGCTTGATATAATTGTTGTTTCCCCCTGCACGGGAAACACAATAGCCAAAACCGCGCTGGGTGTTACCGATACGCCGGTTACAATGGCGGTAAAGGCGCATTTGCGCAATAACAAGCCCGTGGTGCTTGCCATTGCCACAAACGACGCATTGGGCGCGTCTGCAAAGAATATAGGGCTGCTCCATAACACAAACAATATTTATTTTGTTCCTTACCGTCAGGATGACCCGTTCGGTAAAAACAATTCGCTGGTTTGCGATTTCTCGCTTATTCCCCAAACGGTTGAAAAAGCGCTTTCGGGCGAGCAGCTACAGCCGGTAATTCTTTGAAAAAGTTATAAAAAAGGCTCCCATCTGTTTTGGCTTACGCCAAAAAGATGGGAGCCTAAGTGTTTAATTATTTACATAAGGCTTTTGTAAAGCTCTGCAATTTCTTCAACGCTTGTGTCTCTCGGGTTGCCCGGGCGGCAAGCGTCGGCATAGGCTGATTCGGCAAGCGCCGGAATATCCTCTTCCTTAACAATGCCCTTAAGCGTGGTGGGAATACCTACGTCCTCAGCAAGCTGACGAACCGCGTCAACCGCTGCCTTGCGGTATTCTTCAACCGACATATCGTCAACGCCCTTAACGCCCATTGCCTTTGCAATGTCCTTATATTTCTCGCCGGTGTACTCAGCGTTATAAGCCATTACGGTAGGCAGAAGAATTGCGCAGGCTTTGCCGTGCGGTGTGTCGTAATAAGCCGAAAGCGTGTGCGCCATTGAGTGGTCAACGCCGAGGCCTACGTTAGAGAAGCCCATACCGGCAACATACTGACCGAGCGCCATGCCCTCTCTGCCTTCCTTGCCGTTCTTAACGGCGTCGCGCAGCGAGCGTGCAATAATTTCGATAGCCTTAATGTGGAACATATCCGAAAGCTCCCAAGCGCCTTTTGTAATGTAGCCCTCAATTGCGTGCGTAAGCGCGTCCATACCTGTTGCCGCAGTAAGCGAAGCGGGCATAGAGCTCATCATTTCGGGGTCGACAACAGCAACAACGGGAATGTCGTGCGTGTCAACGCAGACAAATTTGCGTTTCTTTTCAACATCGGTTATAACATAGTTGATTGTAACCTCTGCCGCTGTGCCTGCGGTTGTGGGCACTGCAATAATCGGAACGCTGGGCTTTTTTGTGGGCGAAACGCCTTCAAGCGAGCGAACGTCCGAAAATTCGGGGTTAGTAATAATAATGCCGATTGCCTTTGCCGTATCCATTGAAGAACCGCCGCCGACAGCTACGATGCAATCCGCACCGCTCTCTTTAAAAGAAGCAACGCCGTGCTGAACGTTTTCAATAGTCGGGTTGGGTTTAATATCGGAATATACAGTATATGCTATGCCGGCTTCATCGAGAAGGTCTGTAACCTTTTTTGTGATGCCGAATTTTATAAGGTCGGGGTCAGACGCAACAAATGCTTTTTTAAGACCGCGTGCCTTAATTTCTTCGGGAACAGCTTTAAGTGCGCCCGCGCCATGATAAGAAGTCTCATTCAACGTAAATCTTTGCATATAAACCACCCTTTTTACGATTGAAACACAAGGTTTCAAATTTTTGTTTTGAAATAAGAAGCAAAGGCGGCGTTCTTTATAAACCGCGCTTCTTATGTTTTTATTATATACCGATTTTTCGTGAATTTCCATATTTTGTGAAAAAATTAACCGATTTCTAAAAATCCGTTCACAATTTATTAACCGTGCTTTTCACGCTCTTGACTTAATTGCGCTTTACATTTATTATATAGGTATCTAAAAAAGGAAGTTACAGTTTTATGATATACGAAACCAAAGAAATTGTTTTAAAAGACGGCACAAACGCTCTTTTCAGGGCGCCGCTTAAAGAGGACGCCGAAGAGATGTTAAACTATCTTAAAACGGTATGCGGCGAAACCGAATTTTTGGCAAACTACCCCGAGGATATAAAAGCAGACGTTTGTGGCGAAAGAGATTATCTTGAAAAGCTTATTTTTTCGCCCGACAACCTTATGATTGTTTGCACCGTGAACGGCAAAATTGCGGGTAACTGCCAAATTGTTTTTTCGCAAAAATCAAAAACGAAACACCGCGCAACGCTTATGATTGGTATTTTGAAAAAATATTGGGGCAACGGTATAGGCACAAAAATGTTTGAAGAAATGGAAAACGCCGCAAAACAGCGCGGCGTAACACAGCTTGAGCTTCAGTATATAGAGGGTAACGAGCGCGCCGCGGCGCTTTATAAAAAAGCGGGATTTAAAGAGGTCGCCGAATTGCCCGATATATTTAAGTTTTCGGACGGCACTTTTAAAAAAGAAATATATATGCGAAAGCTTATTGAGAGGAACTGACTTATGAAAAACGCCGAAAGATTAATTTGCATTGCGCTTGTTGCGCTTATTCTCACCTTTTCATCGTCCTGCTCGGGCGGCGTCGTAAAAACAAAAGAGCTTTCGCAGAACATAACGCAAACGACGGTTATACAAGAAAGTAAGCTCGAAAAAAATGCCGATTACAAAAAATTTCTTTCGGCATTTTCGCAGGATATTACCGTTCCCGGGCTTTTTGAAGGGCTTATTCCGCAGGGAATTTGCTTTGACAGCGAAAACGGAAACATTATAATAAGCGGCTATTATGAAAAAGGCGAGCTGCCGTCAATGC
The DNA here is from genome assembly GCA_002440045.1 of Ruminococcaceae bacterium UBA6364. Lineage (GTDB taxonomy): Bacteria > Bacillota > Clostridia > Oscillospirales > Acutalibacteraceae > DTU089. Next base: position 3,823 of record DJRI01000010.1, read on the forward strand.
TCTGCATTGTAAACGCCGACACAAAAAAGCTTTTAAAAAGCGTTAAAATCGAAACAGAAACCGGAAGCGTTTATACGGGTCACGCGGGCGGCCTTGCTTCAAGCGACGGCTATATTTACATAACGAGCGACGGCGAAGCCATGGTAATTAAAAAAAGCGACCTTTACAGCACCGAAAACGGCAAAGAAGTAAAGGTAACAAGCAATTTTAAGCTTAATACAGACGGCTCTTTTGCAAACGTTACAAACGGCGTTTTGTGGGCGGGCACATTTTCCGAAAACTCTAAAAAAGTTCATTCCGAAGCAGACACGGTGTTCACGCTCCCCTCGGGCGAAACGTTTTATGCCTATTGCGAGGGGTATATTCTTGAAAACGGATTGCCCTCGGTTAAAAAGCTCAACTCCGAAAACAGCGGTTATATTCCCGATTATTATTTTGCGATACCCGACGAAGTTCAGGGTATGACAGTCACAAAAACGGGACAATTCATATTCAGCTCAAGCTATGGCAGGCGAAACGATTCTGTCATTCGCGTTTTTGACGACATTACCCTTTCACAAGCGGTGGGCACAGCAAACATAGACGGCATTGAAATTGACCTTAAAGCGGCTTCTGCGGATATTTTAAAAACGCAATACACCGCGCCGCCCATGGCAGAGGGCGTTGACTGTTACGACGGAAAGCTTGTTTTGCTGTTTGAGTCGGGCGCTTCAAAATACAGAAGCCACGGCGGAAAATACCCGTCGGATATGCTGTTTTTTGCAGAATTTGAATAAGCATAAGAGAGCCTAACCCTCTTATGCCTAACCGTATTTAAAAGAGGTGTAAAAAAATGAAGTTCAGTGAACAGCTGAATATTTTTATAGATAACATCGGGTGCTCTGCAAAGGTTTTAAGCGATAAGTCGGGGCTTTCGCCCGCCACTTTAAGCCGTTATCGCTCGGGCGAACGCGTCCCCGAAACAAATTCGGAAGCATTCTCGGCGCTTGTAAAGGCGATTTCGTCGCTTTCAAATTCCGAAGCGCTTAATGAAGAAAGCATAACCGACGCGTTTTTAAAATGCAGCGACATAACGCTTGTTGACAAAGAGCAGTTAAGAAAAAATTTCAACACGCTTCTTAATATTCTCGATATAAACATCGCGCGGTTTTGCAGATATACAAACTATGACTCATCTACAATCTTCCGCTTTCGCAACGGTTCAAGAAAGCCTTCCGACCCTACGCTTTTTGCGTCAAGCGTTGCGGGGTTCGTCTCTTCCGAAATGGACTCGCCGCAGAACATTGCCGTTATGGCAAAGCTTTTTGACTGCGACGAAAAAGAGCTTTCGGAACAATCGGCGCGCTTTTCGCGCATACAAAACTGGCTTTTAACGGGAAAGGGCGAAAAGCCCGACAGCATTTTGGAATTTCTTGAAAAGCTTAACAGCTTTGACCTCAACGAATACATAAAAGCCATTCATTTTGATGAAATGAAAGTCCCCTCTCTGCCCTTTATTTTGCCCACATCAAAAAAATACCGCGGACTTAAAGAGATGATGGAAAGCGAGCTTGACTTTTTAAAAGCGACGGTGCTTTCAAAATCGACTGCGCCCGTTATTATGTACAGTGATATGCCCATGTCGGAAATGGCAAAAGACAAGGATTTTGCTAAAAAATGGATGTTCGGTATGGCGCTGATGCTAAAAAAAGGACTTCATCTTCACCAGATTCACAACCTTGACCGCTCGTTTGAGGATATGATGCTCGGGCTTGAAAGCTGGATTCCGATGTATATGACGGGGCAGATTTCGCCTTATTATCTCAAAAACATTCAGAACAACGTTTTTCTTCACCTTTTAAAGGTCTCGGGCGCCGCCGCGCTTTCGGGCGAGGCAATTGCTGGCTTTCACGAAAACGGCGAATACTATTTGACAAAGCAGAAAGAAGAAGTCGGCTATTATAACAAGCGCGCAACCGAATTGCTCAAATCGGCACAGCCTCTTATGGAAATATACCGCGAGGAACAGTCAGCCGCGCTTAACGCTTTTCTTGCGGCAGACGCCGAAATTCCGCAAAAAAGAAGAAACACGCTTTCTTCTCTTCCGATTTACACAATAAAGCAGAGCACTCTTGAAGAAATGCTTAAAGCGCACGGCGTTTCGCCCGAAACCGTTCCGGGTATTCTTAAATACGCCGCGTCACAGCGCGCAATCATAGAGGAAATACTGAAAATTTCAACGGTAGAAGACGAAATTCCGGCACTGAGCGAAACCGAGTTTTCAGAAAATCCCATGACGCTGTCGCTTTCGGGTATGTTTTATGAAAAAGATATTCCGTATACATATGAAGAATATCTTACGCACCTTTCGCAGACCGAAAAATTTAAAAAGCGCCACGAAACATATTCGTTCCGTCACACTTCGCAAAGGACGTTTAAAAACCTGAGGGTAATAATTCACGAAGGCTCGTGGGTGATGATTTCAAAAAACAAGTCCCCTGCCATACATTTTGTGATTCATCACCCGAAACTGCGCTCTGCAATTGAAAACTTTATCCCGCCTATGGTGGAGAATGACGAAGATGAATAACAAAAACGGTTTTGAATATGAAATTATACGCATAACCGAGAAAAAAGAGCTTATTCCCGAAGCCGCCGAATGGTTTTCAAAAAAATGGAATATTCCGAAAAGCGCCTATATCGAAAGTATGAACGACGCGCTTTCCGCCGAAAAAGGCTTTCCGCAATGGTATCTTGCAATAAAGGGCGGCAAAATAATCGGCGGGCTTGGCGTTATTGAAAACGATTTTCACGAAAGAAAAGACCTTTCACCGAATGTGTGCGCAGTTTTTGTCGAAGAAAGCGCAAGAAAAAACGGCGTTGCACGCGCGCTTTTAAACCTCGTCTGCAACGATATGAAAGAAAAAGAGATAGACACGCTCTATCTTTTAACGGACCACACCTCGTTTTATGAGCGCTGCGGCTGGGAATTTTTATGTCCCGTTTTCGGCGACGGCGAAAAAACGCCATCAAGAATGTATGTTCACAAAAATTGTTAATTCAGTGCAATTATTCGTGTAAAAATACGCGTTTTTCGTCTTAAATTTCACACTAAAATACACGAACAACAAAAAAATAAACCTGTGTTAAGCACAAAATCAATGCGCTTAACACAGGTTTTTATTATTTATGAAATGCTTTGTTGTAACATTCAAAGAAAATCTTTTTGACAAGCTCGCGTTCTTCTTCGTCTATTTCTTCTTCAAAGTTATCGTTTTTAAATGCGTTATAATACCAACGCATCTCACTTCTCATCCACTCGGTAACATCGTTGTGTTCTGTCTGCCACCGCATTACCTGCAGAATAACATTGAGACGCTCGGCTTCTTCGAGTATGTTTTCGTCAAAATTAGGCAACCAGCCATACTGTATAGATTCGCCTGTTAAATCATCTCTTATCTTAATTTCATCGTCAAACATTTCTTTAGTTCCTATATAATCAAAATCATATCTCACTATGACCGCACCGCCTTTCGCATTTCTTTTTGTAACGCTTTATACTTTCAACAGCCTTTATTTTGATGCAGTATTGAAAGCCTTGTTGTAACATTCAAAGAAAATCTTTTTGACAAGCTCGCGCTCTTCTTCGTCAATTTCTTCTTCAAAGTTTCGCTCTTCAAAAGCTTTGCGATACCAACCCATTTCGCCTTTAATTTCTTTTGTAACGTCGTTATGCTCTGTCTGCCACTGCATTAACGGCAAAAGAACATTAAGACGTTCGCCCTCTTCGAGAATGTTTTCGTCAAAATTAGGCAACCATCCATGCTGTATGGATTCGCCTGTTAAATCATTTCTATTTTCAATTCTATAATCAAACATTTCTTTCATGCCTTCATAATCAAGGTCATATTTCACAAAAATCACCCGCTTTTTAAAATCAATGAGCAGATATATTCAGTCTGCCGCGCATTTTGTTTTGCATTTGAAAAATAAAACTTTACAAAAATAATATATCATCTTTGCGTTTCAAATTCAAGCATTTTAGCGATATTTCGCACTGTTTCGCACTGTTAATTTGCTTTTAACATCTGTGACTCTCGGCGGTAACAAATCTCGCGGGGCTTCGTATAATGTAAAAGACCGACAAAAAACGCTCGGTCGGCGCGAAACGGCGCCAATAATCTTTTTAGGAGATTTAACAATGGCTAACGCAAATGATTTTGATATGTCTGTTGCGGCGGCAAAGCTTGTCGAAAAGGATATGAAAGCAGAAACATCCTGCCCGGCGACGGCTTTTCCGCGCGACGCAGACGTAACAATGGCATACATTCCATATCAGCTCGACAGAACGTCTTATGAAACCGGCGAAGCCCTTAAAAACGGCACGCTGTTCACGGTGCTTAACAAGCCGTTTTTGGGAGGGAAGAAAAAATGAATGAACGAAAAAAACTTCTTCTCAGACTTTCCGCTTCGCAGTTTGCGCTGTGGGAGCTTCACCTCTATCTCGACACGCATCCGTGCGACCGCACCGCGGCTGAAATGTGCGAGAAATACAGCGCCGAAACCGCCGCTCTTAAAAAAGAATATGAAGAAAAGTACGGCGCGCTTTCTTCGGGAAATTGCGAAAACTGCCAATGGCTCAGCGACCCGTGGCCGTGGGATGTTGAAAGGGGTGAAAACTGATTTATGTTCAGTTATGAAAAGAAATTGCAGTATCCGGTAAACATCAAAAACCCGAACCCCAAATATGCACAAATTATATTAACGCAGTACGGCGGTGCGTACTGCTTTTAGTGGTAGTATAGGGAGCGGTCCGCGCTTCAAAGATTATATCGAACGGCGAGATTTAAAATGAAAAAAGCGGGTAAGCTCATCGCCTACCCGCTTTAACTATGCCGCTTTATGCGGCTTATTTATTTTTCTTATAATATTCATTCACGCGCTTTTGAATAGCGGCATAATCATAGCCCGCTGCTTCAAGGCGCTTTTTTCTTTCGGCGCCGTTGCCCCACTCGCCCCTTATGACTTCAAGCACGACGTCGTTGAAGCGACTTTGCAAAACATAATTTACTCTGTCCTGAACCGCGGCATAATCATAACCCGCCGCTTCAAGGCGTTTTTTTCTTTCGGCACCGTTACCCCACTCGCTGTCAAGGACCTCTTTCACGACTTCATCAAGGCTCTTTTTCGCGGATTTCTTGAAGCCGTTGAAACCCTTATTTTTAATAACATCGCTATAGTCGATGAGCATATAATCTTGGTCGCATACAACGCCCGCGACCTTGTTGCTTCTTAGCGGATTCGTTTCGCCGCCGAACTGCCATATGCCGAGAATGCTTTTGTTCTTGTAGCCGCATTCATTTGCCCAGTGCGCAACCCAGTGCGTATATATGGCAAGCTCCTCGTCATTTACTCTGCTTTCAAAGGTCGAAAGAGAAGCGTATATGCCGACAAAATAGCCTTTCTTTTCAAGCGTATTGCACCAAGCCTTTATGATTGCCGTAAGCTTTGATTTTTCGATTTTGAGCATTTCGCCCTCTACATCTATGTATACGGGCAAATCGAACTGCTTGCCTTTAAGGCAGCTTTCATAAAAATATTCGGCTTCTTTTAGGGCTTCCGCTTCGCTTTTTGCAAGGCTGAAAAAATAACAGCCTACGGGCATATCGAGCGCCTTCGCCTTTTTGTAGTTGGCTTCAAAACAGCGGTCAACGTAAAGTCCGTCGTTACCTCCGCCGCCTTTTATTATGACAAACTCCTGACCTTCGGCTTTTGCTTCGGCAAGGTCAAAATCGCCCTGCCACTTTGAAATGTCTATTCCCTTAATCATCGCTTTCGCCGCCCTTCTTTTTAAGCACTTCGATTGCGTTTGTTATCACCGCGGGAATAGGCACGCCCATAAGCCCGGCGTTTTCTATAATTGAAATAAGCTCATTCACTATAAACGCAATACACACGGCATCGCGAATATATGTAGCCCCGAGCATTATATCAAGGCGAGTTGCCACGAGCACGATTAAAATAATCATACCTTTGCGGCAAAGCCCCTTAAAGCCCGCTTTGCTTTCGTAAGCGCCGTTCTCAGTTTTCGGCGATTTTTTGAAAATAAGTGAAAGAGCGACGCCGGAGCAGAAATCTACTGCCATAAAAATAAGCAATGTGAGCACGGCGGCGTCCCATCCGCCGAGAAGCCCGGCCACAGTGCCGAACACGGCGCCGGCAGACAAACAAACAACAGTTTTTAACATTTTGAAATCCTCCTAAAAATCAATTATTTTGAAACTTCTTCCCAGCCGTATACGCCCGGCTCCCAAACGTTATTGTCAGCGGTTGAAGCCCACTTCTTACCGCTATGTGAAACCTTGTCGCCATTGTTATAAGCGTCGTGTGCACCGATGGGCTGAACCCATTCAGGATATTCGACCGTGGGGTCTCCGATTTTCGACCAGAGAGAAGCTGCTTTATCAGGCGCCCAATCCGCTTGCGACGTATGTGCTTGCGCGCAACGATATAAGTTGCCCTCGTATTCTCTGATGTCACCCGCCTTATAAGCGACCGAAGCCGCCCAAGGCGCGAAGAGCGACGTGTGCTCTACGGCGGTCACGTCATCTATGCTGCCGCTTTCGGCGAGCGTAACAAAAGCTATGGCTGTAGCCGCTTCAAGGCTCTGCTGACGGGCTTGTGACTGCTCAACTGCCCGACGTGATTCAAGCATTTGGTCTTTTACAGATTTATATTTGAACATATGTTTTTGCCTCCTTAACCTATAAAACAGATGGGGGCTATGCCCGTTTCGTTGTTGGCTGCTAAATTCAGTAGATTACCTGCTTGTCTTACGGCTATAATGCCGAATGCTGTGGTCGGCGAAACACTTCGTGTCCAATATATAAACGCCGCCCCGTCGTTGTATTTAATGCGGTTTGCATCGTTGCCGACACCCGGAGCGGAAAGGTCTGAAAATTTAGAGAAAAACTCGTATGCGACGCCTTCGCTTCCGCCGCCGTAAACTTCTGTTTGCGACGGTAAAAAGAGATAATCGCTTACAGTCTCGCTCCCGCCGCCGTCCGTAACAGTGTTTAATGCGCAAGTTTTATCGACTTTACACAATGCGTTTATAAAATCATCTTCAACCCCGTAGAGAAAACCCGGCTTATTCGCGTCCGCAGGCGGTCTGTCATAATTACTCGCCGCGCTCCACCATGCATTCGCCGCTTTTTGCGAATTTATTTTCTGCCTGACTGACGACTGACTGTATCTGTTCGACGCATATCTAATACGAGGTGAAACATTCAGGGGCGAAAGAGCTGTTCCGCCGTTTCCTTCGGCGACTGAAACTGTTTCAATCGGGGATGCCGAAGATGCCGATGAATACGTTGAAATTTTCGAGTCAAGAGCTTGCTGCCCGTAATTCCAAGCGAAAACAATCTGCCCGTTTTTCGGCACAGCGTTCGCAAGCGTGAACTGATACGTTTTGCCGCCGCCCTCACTTTCATAATCGCTCGGCAAGGTGAAGTTATGCGTTCCCGCTGAAAGAGCCGAAGAAGCGAAATATATTGCTTCTTTTTGGTCGAACTGAGCTTTTGCACTGCAATCGTGAAGCATAAGGGCGATTGTGTGAGTAAGTTTTTTATCGCTCGGTGTATCCTTATCAAAATCTAAAATATCCCACACAAGCGTCTCTGTCTTTTCGGTCACGGTTACAANNCCGTTTGCGGGTGTGCCCGTAACAGCAATACCGTATGCGGCGAGGTCTGCCGCTTTGCCGTCAAGCTTCCACGCGCCGTCATAATTAAAGGCATATGCCCCCGCTGTGGTTTTGGTTGCTTTCCTAAACTTTTCAAAATCGACCGTAGCCGCCGTCACGCCAGTGCCGCTGACCGCCGCCGTGATAGAAGTGGCTTTTTCACAACTAATCTGGTCGCCTATGCTCACGACCTTGCTTGCAAGCCCGAGCCTTGTAAGCTGCTGAAAGTCTGAAAAGCTCTTGATAGTCAAGCCGCCCGTGTTTGAAGCGATTGCGGCAAGGAGCTTGTTCGTAACTTCAAGCGTGCTGTTTTTTACAAGGTCTATCGAAATTTCACTCATTCTGTTTCCTCCGTTCTTTTTGATATTTTTAAAATAATCCCGCCGTCAGAGGCGAGCTGAAACGACATTTTATTGCTTTCGTCGGAAAACAGCACTGCGCTTTCAGTGGCCGCTTTCACGGCTGAATTGAGCGCTTCGGGCGAAACGAACATTTCCTTAAGTGTGCTTATGATGCTATCTGAAAGCCGAACGTCTTCATCAAGTTTGACAACGCGGCTGTACGGCTCATATTCTTCCGGGTAATCAGCGCCCGAATAAAACATAAATGTGTCTATATCGTCCGAAGCAAAGTTTACGCGGCAGTACTTCACATCTGCCGCGCTGTAGCCCTCTTTTGATATAATGGGCGTAAGCATGAGTGTTGCAATGCCGCTTTGAGAAATGCTCACTTCATCCGTATCCGTGTATCCGATGTATGTTTTATCTTTTGAGTAGAGAGCGGCGACTGCTTTGTTTTCGCCGAAGAAATCATACGTCTTGAACGTATATGTTTTTCCGACTTCGACGGGCATAAAGCCCGTAGCATAATAATCTTCGCTCTCTGTCATTTCGCCCGTGAGTACGTTCACATACAAGCCGCTTGAAACTTTTGCTTTATTAAAAATGTTGCTCGAAAGAAGCTCGTCTATAAAGCCGTCGGCGCCGACATATTCCGTATATCCGTCGTCTATATCCTCGGGGCGAATTTTCGCATCGCACAAAATTGAGCTTCTGCTTTGAACGGAAACAGATGTAGTTGCCATTATTTCGCCGCCGATAACGCCGACTCTGACGGTGCTGACGTTCGTTAAGAGCGGCGCTTTTATTGAATTTCCGCTGAACTTCTTTTTCTTAAATTTTGTCATACCCTCTTCGGAATAAACGAAGAGAGCCGTTTTTGAACTTATCGCATTCCACTCGGCATCAAATGAAAACGTGACCGTTTGGTCTGTATTTCCGCAAAGCAAAAATGCATTTTTTTCGACCGTGGCGACGCGGTCTTTTATTTCGATATTAATATTCCTCATAATTCCTCGCTTTCATCAAGTGATATTGCAAGCCACTGCACCCACGTTTCGACATCGCTTGTTCTCATCAGCCATATCGTGAAGCCGTTTTTTGTCACGTCGCGAACGCCTACGCCCAAAACTGCCGTTCCGGGACTTTGGGTCACTGGCGTAAGCAATACATAAGGCGCCTTATCGAATGCGCCTTCCGAAAACTCTATCGCGCAGCTTGTCGGCTGATTCGGCGTAGGCGTTATGGAAGCGCTGCCGGCGGCTATCTTCAAATTTTTGCCGTACCAAGCGGTGCTGCCTTTAATTGTAACGGGTACATTAAAATTAAAATCGCTTTTGCCCCAATCAAATACCGGCACGCCGCGCGGAAGAACGCGTGTAATCTCTTTCGCGGCATACCCCTGTGTGCCGTCATAAACGGCATCTGACGCCGAAAATGAAATATAATACTCTTTGTCGTAATCGAAGCCTGAAAGCTCTAAAGACAAACTGTAGCGCCCGTTTTGAAACGTAGGCGCCGCGGATATTTCAACGTATTCGGCGGAGCTTAAAGCCTCGCGCGTTTCCGCTTTGCGATATTTGAGCAAAAGTGAATTTGCGGTCACGCCGAAGCTTCCATTGAAATAGGCGCCCGAAAGTGAGACTTTCAGAACATCGCCCGTCGGCGTTTTCCGTGAAACATCGGCGCCGATTGTAAGCTCTGAATAATCGACGAAGCCGAAGGTTTTGCTTGCAGATGCTGTAAACCCTCGGCTGTCCGTTACCGTGGCGGTCAGAACAGCCGCCGCAGCTTTTAATATTTCACCCGAAAACGGCGAAGAGCCGCTTTCCTTTTTAGTGCCGCCTAAAGATACATTGATTTTTGAAAGGCTCGCACTATTTTTTGCCGCGCCGCTTGCCGTGAAGTTTACAGTGCTCACGCCTTTTATCAGGCGCTCCGAAGAGCCTGTAAGAGCAACGGCATGCGTGTTTGCATCGGCCGCAGTGAGAGTAACGGCGG
>DJRI01000010.1:13893-25984 GCA_002440045.1 Ruminococcaceae bacterium UBA6364
GAAACATCTTTATCAACCGCCGCTTTGAATGTACAATCTTTATATCCGATATTCGTCGCTCCGCTGTATGTGTAACATCTTATAGTGATGTATGTGTATTGCGCATTTTTGCAGTAAGCGTATGCCGCGGCAGGCACGGTCCAGCCGTATGTTGCCGCTTTGGTTTTTGTAACAATGTTTGAAAAACTCGACGGCGATGCGCCGTAACCGTATTGAAGCGTGTGTGTGAAGGTATCCGAAGCTCTGTTTATCGTGATAACCGTCGAAGCTCCGATATTGCAGGCTACGGCCGAAACGCCCGATGTTCGCGGGATTGTTGAAAGCGTTTTGGTGATTTCGCTTTTATGCTCTCCGACGTGAACACCATCGTCGAAAGTGACCTTAACATAAACGGTGCGTGTGCCGTCCGATTCGTGCGGAACGGTAACTTTTTTTGAAAAAATCGTAGTAGTTGTGTTCGCATAATAATTGCTTTTGAAGCTTCCCGAAGCGATTACTGCGCCCGAAGCGCTGTTCTTTCGCACTTCGTACTTGCCGGGCGGCGATTCAAGGTTATATGACCCATATGTTGAAATAACCTTACTTTCGATTGAAATAACCGTCGTATTATCTGAAACACTTTGTGACCCCTGCGAAACGCTTGTTTGAAGCGTTACCGACATTAATATTCACCCCCGATATAGAAGCAGCCTGTGCGGTCGTCGGCGTAATCTTCGAATCTTGCATTTTTCCCGATGGAAAAATATTTTTCGACCGAAAGATTTTTTGTTTCGACAACGCTTTCGCCCTTTTCGCCGTCATACCCGGCGAAGAGAAGTGTGTCGCCGCTTGACGCCTCTGTGACTTTAAGCCCCGTTTCGTTGAATGTGCCCTCGGTCTCTGCGCCCGTCTTATTGACGTGCAACCCGTCCTTGTCGAAAACAAAGCCTGTGCCGGTGTTAACCTCTTTTACGCCGTCGAAATATCGCTCGCCGACGGTTATCGCCTTTTCGGTTGCGGTTGTAAGCTCCGTTACGCTTTTTTCAACCTCGCCGATGCCGCTTTCAAGAAATTCTACGCGTGAAACCACAGCGGATATTTGCTGCTCCTGCTTGTCGACGCGCATTTCTGTGCGATTTTGCGCTTTTTCTAAAGCACTTTCTGCCGCTTTGTAATCAGTCGAGCCCTTTTCGGGCGCTTCTGCATAAAGCTTCTCGCTTACTCCGGTGTTTATTTGAAATTCGTCTGAAAGAAGAAGAACCTTGCGGCAGGTCCCGTCATCGCTTTCGATTTCAAACATATCCCCGAATTCAAGAGCACCGATACCGAATGTATTTGCTTCAAAGGCAGTATATTCAAGTCCGCTCAAGCTTTCGAGTATACCGTCTATAAAATCTTCCCTGTGCGAATCCATAAGCTGATTATTTTCAATGCGGATTTCAATAGCGGTTGTAGCTTCTGAGTTTTGGCGATATACATTATCTTCCTGCGGCGTGCGCGAAAGAACCACTGTATTTATCGGCCCGACCCGCTCTTTAAACGTCAGTGATTTTAAATCCGAACAACCAACTTTCACGCCGCTTTCACTCGGATATATCACACTAAGCTCCGTTCCTTGAACAATAATTGTTCCGCCGGCCGCAGCGGCAATTTCGTCAAGCGCCGTTCTAAACGTGTCTTTTTCACTATATTTTTCCCCGTCAAGAATTACATCGGCGTTCACGAAATTGCCGCTTTTTAATGTATAACCGAGGCGAGCGCATATTGTTTCAAGATATTCTTTTAATGTGATGTTTGAAAAGTCGATATTAAGGTCATACGGTATCATCGAGCGAAGAAGGGCGTCGTAGCATTCAAGAGTTGTTTTCCCCTCAGCTGAATAATCTGAAGAATATACGACATATCCTTTATATTCCTTGAAGTGCCATTCATCATCTTCGTTTCCTTTTACACCGAAGCGCACAACATCTATGTTTGAACCCGCGCGAATGTTTACATTTCCTATAAGCTCTATATCTATGCAGCGCATAACAGATGTGAGGAGTGCGCCTTCGTAATGCGGCGTAACAGAAAGTATATCGCCTTCGCCGTATACCTTCCCGCCGAGTGATATATCGCAAGTAATTTGATGGCCATATTCTTTCATTGCTTCTTCAAAATTCAAGTCATCGCCTCCTTTTGTTTGCGATAACCGATATTTCAGTCGGTTTGTAGAGCAACGTCCGCTTCCGCTTCAATTCGCTTACGGCATCGCCGAAATAAAAAGAATTTTCAACAGTTTCGCGGCGCTCGGGGTCGTAATATTTCATTTTTGCGCTTTCTCCGTTAACAACCTTCAAAAACGTTTGCATTTCAAATTCGTCCATTTGGCCGAATTTTATTGAAAGCTTCGGATATATTCCGATAAGTGTGCCTTTGTTTTCGCCGCTTATTGAACGCCCCGTGTCACTGCTCCAGAGCTTACAAAAAGTGACTTTATAATCAGTTACTTTTGGCAATGCAACCCATTGCTTTTCTCGCCATACATAAAGAAGCTTCCCTTCGTAGCTCATACAGTAATCCTCCCATTGCTCATAAACGCCCGTCTTTCTTTCAAATCCACGATGTATTTTGCAATGATTTTCCCGTCAAGATATATCGGAATAACGATTTGCCCGCCTGCGCCTAAAAGGCCCGCAAGTTTCTCGGCGAGCTCATCAATCCACCCCGTATTCTTATCAAGCGGCAAAACAGCCTCTCTGCCGTCCTCGCCTGTTATAGGCGTAATTACACCTCGGCCGGGAACGTTGACGATGCCTCCGCGTGCGAGCTTGAGATGCGGAATTTTCGGAACTGAAAGTGGGTTGTAATCCCAAAGATTCACGAACGGTTGAAGTCCAAGAACATTAATCGAACGGACCTTGTTTAACATCGAATTAATTGCATTGAAAGGCTTGGAAACGATAACGTTAATTCCATCTATGAGCTTGTTCACGATATTTCGGAACGTCTCGGAAATCCCCTCTTTTATTCCGTCGAAAATTTTTCCTTTTTTAGAAAACACATCTTTAACCTTCGTCCAAGCGTTTTCAAAAATCTCTTTGAATTTCGAGCCAAGATTTTTAAATACGCCGATAATCGCTTCTTTAACTTTTGAAGCAGCGGATTTGATTTTATCGATTTTTTCGGTTATACCACCAAAAAGCCCGTCCATAATAAAGCCGCCCTGCTTTTTCATTTCTTTTGACGGTGAAGCAATTCCGAAAGCCTTTTTAAATCCGTTTATAAACGGCTCAAAAATATGTTCTTTAATCCATTGATTTATGTTGCTAAGCGCCTCAACTATTCCGTCGAGCAAACCCTCAAGCGTGAACTCTCCGTCTTCGTATGCGTTCTCGCGCCACCAACTAACCACGCTATCCCAAGCATCCTCTATAAGCCCCCAGAGAAAAGCCGCAAGCCCGCCGAGCGCCGCGCCGATACCTTCAAACAGCGAGCTGCAAAGCCCGCTCCAATCTATTGCGGCGATAAAATCAGCAACATCATTTCCGAGTTTTTGCCAATCGACATTTTCAATAAACGCTACGACAGAATCGATGATGCCTTTAATCCCGTCCGAAAGCATCTTTCCTGTTTCAGCCCAATCTACGGAGTTCCAAAGACCCATAAAGCCATCGGCAAGAGATTTCCCGAGCGTTTTCCAATCAAATGTTGCAAAAAAGCCGGCAAGCGTTTTGAATAGTATTATGAATTTTGCGCCCAGCACTATGCCGAGATCGCCCCAATCCACGTTTGTAATGATATTATTCAGGCATTCGGCGAGCGAAGCGCCAAGGTTGTACCAGTCGAACCCAATTATTGCTGTTGCAAGAAAGCTTAAAATCGCTCCAAGTGAAAGCCCAAGCTTTTTTCCTATTCCGGCCCAATCTACATTTTTAACTACGTCGTTCAATTTTTCGGTCAAAACAAGCGCCGCAGATGCCCAATCGCCGCTTTTAATGCTATCAACTACAGCTTGCCCCCAATTGGGGAGCTCAACATCCTTGAAGCCGGCGGTTCCGCCGGAACTGCTTGAAGCACTTGACGAGCTGTCGTTTAACTTGTTTATTTCATCGAACCCGGCCGTAGAACGTTTTGCTTCCTTTGCGGCGGCGCCCTGATTTTTCAAGGCTTTCGCGTTTGCTTTTGCAACGAGATTGACTTTAAAAAGCGCATTTGTGAAAGCCGAAATGTATGAAACGGCTTTTGAAAGCAAACTTATAACAAAATTTATCGCGGGGCCGAGAAGCTCTCCGAAGGCGGAAGATAAACCGCTTATCTGATTTTTTAACGCTTCGTTATCATTTAAATACGACGAAACAGCGTTTCGAAGGAGCGAATACGCGCCCTTCGCTGCAAAAAGAGATGTTCCGAATTTTAAAACGGATTTCGCACCGCTCGAAAATGAGCTTGTTATTTTGCTCCCCGCTTTTTTTGCGAGACTTCCGATTGCGCCAAAAACACCGCTTGCGATTTTTTTCACTCCGCGAAATGCCGCGCCGATACCTGTTTTTACTGTTCCGGCAAATTTTTTGCTTAAAGAAGCCGTTCCTTTAAACCCAGCGCTCATATTTTTAAAAAAAGTGTCAGAGCCGGGGATTTTTTTGAAAACGCTGCTTGCTTTTTCTTTTATGCCGCTTACAGCAGATTTCATTTTTTCGGCGATGCCCGAGGTCATTTTTGAAAAAACACTATTATCATTAAGCTGTTTTTTGATATCTTTCAAAATATTCAAAGTATTCGAGAGCTTTTGATATTCTTTGTTCGTTTTTAGAATTTCCGCTTTTTCTGTGCCTGTTTTTTCAGCAACCCTTGCCGCGGCTTCCTCTATAATCGCCATACGGCTTTTGGTTTCGTCAAGAAGCGAATTAAGCTCTTTTCTGCTTCCGATTTCCGCAGTGGCATCATATTTTTTTACTTCGTAATCAAGTTGTGACCCCGCATTTTGAATTTGTTTTTGACGTTCAAGCTCTAAAGTGGCCTTTTCTAAAAGTGCGTTATACTTGATTTGTGCGTCGTTAATTTCTTCTTTTTTTGCAGAAAGCTCGGCATATTGTTGCGCATAAGCCTCTTCAACCTTTTGAGCACTTTCGTCATCATTTTTGGTTGCCGCTTTTTCTATAGCTTTTTCACGTTCTTTTACCGTTTTTTCAGTTGCTTTTTCGTTCGCCTGTGCCTCGCGGTCAAGCTCTTTGAGCTTTTTCTTTAATTCGGAAATATCCTTTTTAACGCCGTCGAGGTTAAGCCCCGTGTTGATTCTGATTGAACCGTCAGCTGCCATCCGCATCATCTCCGAAGAGCTTGTTCCACTTCGCTATCATTTCCTTTTCCTCCTTCGTATAGCGCGGCGGCAATGATACTGCCCTTTGCGCCTCGATTATTTTGTTTTTTAAGCGTGCATCGGAAATCTCGCTCGTGTCATAGTTACGAATGTCTCGCACTCTCGAAAGGACGCAGTCCGGAGTAAGCCCTTGTATAAGGCGCATATACTCCCAATAGTGCATATCGGCTTTTTCAAGGTCAATTCCATAATCCGAACGAAATGAGGGAATTATATATTTCGTATCCAATATCAAGTCCATATCCCTTTCTCCGTCCACATCCTGTGCCTCTTCGCCGCACATCAGATATATCGATGCAGCTTTCAAGAAAAGCTCTGCATTTTCACTTGGAATAAACCCGAACAAAAGGTATAAAACGGCAAGTGCACGCTCTTCGTCGCATATAGAATCGTCTTCTATAACTTCAAAACATCTAAGTGCCGTTTTAAAATCAGTATTAATCGAATATTTTGAACCCTTGATTTCTACCTCTTTCGGATAAAGCGTCATTTTTCCACCTTTAAAACACTTTCATTCCGTGCGCCGTACTTATTTTTAATTCGCGCAAACATATCATCTTGCGTAAGATGAAGCTTGTCGATTATGCTCTTTCCGCTGTCGTCGGGCTTTGAAAGCTCATTTATAAGGTCGTCATACATTTCAAGATAGTTTGTTTTTCCGAATATTTTTTCGCAAGCGCCTTCGCCAAGAAATCCATCCATAGCGCGGCGCATGTCTTTGAACGCTTTTGCATACATCTCAAAAGCCGCTTTTTCGTTTTTGGAATAAAGAGAACCTTTATTTTTAATGTCTTTTTGTTTTTCAAGAACGATAAGCCTGCCTTTGAGCTCGCTTTGAATGCGACGAACCTCGTTATAGCTTCTTTCGAATTTCAGAGGAAGTTCAACATCGGCAACATCAAAAATTATAGTTTCGCCTTTGTCGTTCACTTCGATTTCGAGAATATCATTGCGATGTATTCTGAGTTTTTCCATTTTAAAATCATCCTTTTTTCAAAAAAATCTGCCCCGGAAAATATCCAAGGGCAGATTTTCTGTTTTTATTTTTCGGTAAAACTAACGGCGCCATCTTCAACAGTGGCAGTCCCCTGTGTAGGGTCCCCATTAAGCGCGATTGTATATGTGATTTGAATGTTATTTTCGCCGCCGAAGTCGCCAAGCTGAATTACCGCTTTGTTTTTTTCGGCACTGTATGTGCCCGAAGATGATTCATCGTAAAGATTTACAGAAATAATTGTCGTCTCAAGGTCTTTGCCGAGAGCGCGTTTTTTTCTTAAACCGTCTATAAACTCAAAAACACCGTCGCCTTTAAATGCGGTCTGCGTGCCGTCAAGTGACGGCTGATATCCGTCTACGCTTGTAGTTGAATTGTCCTCATCAATATACTGCTCCGTCGTAGTCTGAGGATTATAAGAAATTTTTTGCGATGTAACACCCTTACCGATTCGTTTGTATGTCGGCTGGGTTTCGCCCGGGGCTACATCCAAAAAGTTTTGCCACAGGCTTCTTTTAATTTTTTCCAAAAAAACTCACTCCTTTTCGTATGTTAATTTACATTGAATTTGATATCGGGCTGTGCTGAAGTCATCGGCGATGCCGAAAAGATAACCGCTGCTCAAAGCTTCGACTTTTGAAGCTGTTTTTCCGCTTCCTAAGTCCGGCATTTTACCCTCTTCACTCATTTGTTCGAGCCATTCCGAAAACGCTTCATAAAACCCGCTGTTGTCAATGTTATTTCTTAACTCTTCGCTGTAAAAAAGCCGTGACGCGAAAACGAAAAGCACCTGACGCTCCGAAGAGCCGTCAAGATATGTTTTTACTATTTCCGGCGCAGGCACGCGCTCTATAGAGTATGTGTCGGGATTTTCAGGAAGAAAATCGACATTAATTCTTGAAAGTTTGTCAAGATAAGGGCATTTTAAAAGGAATTCACGAATTGATTCGATTATACTTTTTGCCGTGTTTATCCACCTCCGTTCGCGATTTTTTCGCACGCCGCCAAAAGCTCGTCTTTTCTATCTAAGTAACAACGTTCAACCCACATTGGGCCGCGCAGGGCACCGTTTCTATAATTCATTTCGCGTTCTGTCGGAATTTTTTGGACATTTTTCCGGCTGCGCGGTCCGTCTTTTGTCAGAAAACACGCCGCTTTTGTAACGGGGTCTACATATATTTTGCCGTACCAGTGATATCTTGCATATGGACCGTTATAGAATATGGCATCGCCGCTTTCTACTACTCTTGCGCTGTTTTTCAACGTTCCGCTTTCAAACGGAACATATTCATCGGCAAGAAGCATAAGATTTTCAGAAAAAAACCGCTGAACTTTGCCCGCCGTTTCCAAACCGTGATTTTTCAAAATATCTGCTGTATCTGCGAGTGCAATGTCAATTTTTGTAATCATATTTTCACCCGCACTTTATAACGACGCTGTCAAGAGGCGACCCGCAGATATTTTCGCTTACAATTTTCACCGTGACAAAATTCTGCAATTCTTTAAAACTCGAAATTTCCGTACCTATACCGAGCACTATTTTGTCCCCAATAGTTACATTCCAAGCTTCATTAAATGTTCGCGAGAGATTAGGGCTGACGCTGATGATTGTTTCGCAGCTTTTTTCAAAACCGTTGCCGTTTTTTGCGGCAACGGTACCATTGCGGAAATATACGCCTTTCAAAATATGTTTCGTATAAATATCACGTCCGTTTTCAATACAATGTCTATATATCGTTATTGTGTGCGGATACATATTCATCTCATCGCCCCGCTTATCAAAAGCCCCGTGTTCCTGAGATACATTGTTGCAGCTTCATATTTAAGTCGCTTTTGTTCTTCAAAGCTTTTTACTGCATATGAAACAGAGTGATTATCAAGGCTTTCGCTCATTTTGCCGCCGCTTTGAGCCTCTTTATAAAAGCATTCGGCAACAGCACACACAGCCATTTTGAAAAGCTCTTCACAGCATTCGCTTTCGTTTGAAAATCTGCCGCCCGTAAGGTTCAAAACATATCTTTCCGCTTTGACGGCGGCGGTTTCAAATGCCGCTTTATCCGAAATAGTGTTCCCGTAAAAGTTTGTTGTATAAAAGCTGTAATCAGTTATCATTTCTTTCGGCCCTTTTTCTGCTTTTCTTCGAGAGCCGAATCATCTTCGGCTCTCTCAAAAGCGGCGGCATCGTCGGCGGCTATTTCAAACCCGTTTGATTCGTATTCAAAAACTTTGGATTCCGAAACGATGCGCGATATTCCGTTTTTAATAACTTTTATCAAAGTATCACCCCTTATGATGCCGCTTTTGCGTGACAGTATATACCCGCTTTCTTGTTGTCAAGCACCCAAGCATCGTGATATATTCTGTAGTCCACCTTCCAAGCGTCGCTCTTCTGATTCGTATCCGGGTCGAACACACGAAGTTTTGCGTGTTTGGTGACCTGAACAACCGCTCCCTGAGCGATTATCATAAAGTTAATATCCTTGCCGTTTGTTGCATCCTTGATATATCCGCCCGCAGTCTGATCGTTTGATGTTTCTTTTGTTTTTCCGTCATAGAGCGTGATTGCTGTGTAAAAACGCTTCTGCGGAACGCGTATTACAGTCATATCATCGAACGTGCCGAAGTTTCTGTTCGGGTTTTCCGAAGGTATGAGTGTACGCGAAAAATGGTCCTTATCATCTTTTATAAACCCGTATACGGTAGGCGTTATGAAGAGATACGCGCCGTTTAAATCAACTTCGTTTTCTTCCATCGCGGTTTCGGCCGTGGTGATTGCCGGCACTGCCGTTGAGTTTGTGAGTGTCGCGCCTGTAACGGTATAGCCTGACTTTGCGGCGTATTGCGCGAAGCGGATTGCATCAACTTCAGGTGCGACCTTTTCGCGAATAAATGTGCTTGCAAGCTTTCCGAAAGCGAGCCCGAGAGTTTCATTATCATCCATCGCATCGATAGAAAATGAACGGCCTCTGTCGTGTGTAAGCGTGAGCGTTTCCCAAGAGAGGGTTTCATCGCCATCGACAAAACCCGTGGCACGTGAATAATCGCCAAGACCCGAGAGTGATATTTTGGCAACTTTTACTGTTCCTGCGACGCCCGTTTCCTGCACAAGCGCATCGGGCGTATCAAGAACGGCGGTTCTCGACGACATTTTATAAACTTCATCAAGATACCCCGCATATTTTGTGATTGTTGAAATTGAGTTTGACATTTAATCATCCTTTCTTTGGGGGCAACCCCATAATCTCGCGCATCTTGTTATCCGCGGTTAATTCTTCAGTTTTTTCGCTGCCGTGTTCAAGACCACTTGCACCTTTTTCTGATTCCGAATGAAAAAGATACGCTTTGTTTTCTTTAAGCGCATTTATCTGCTCTTCAATGCCGCTTATTTCGCCGCTTTCATCATCTATTTTTATCTTCGACATATCAAGCAGCGAAATAATATCTTTTGCATCGCGTGCGCCCGAGAGCTTGACCCTGCAGTCGACTGCAAAATCCTTGATTTTCTGCGAATATGCAGCCTTTGCATTTTTCAAATCTTCGCCATACTTCGCCTTAAGCGTATTTTCAGTATTCGCCGCCGCATTTTTGCTCTCGGCGCGCGCACTTGAAAGCTCACCCTGAAGTGTATTAATTTGAGAATTAAGCGCGCTCGCCGCAGTCTCGTATTCGCTCATAATACTATCGACCACGCTTTTCGGAAGAGGCTCTTCATTGATTTTTAAACTTTCTAAAAATTCACGATTCATTTTTTCACCACCTTGTTTTTAAAGTTATAAAAAAGCCGCCCGCATTTGACTGCGAACAGCTTAGTTATTTATTTCTTTTTCGAGTTCACGACGCTGGCGTTTTAATTCAACGAGCTGTTCCCGCTTTGCGGCGATATAATCGCTGTAGCGGATTACTGCGGCTTGCCGCTTTAACACATCATCCGTATCGATATTTTTGTCGTATCTCTCTAAAATATCCGCTTTGAAATTTTCGACCTCGTCAATATCTTTGCGCACGTTTTCGATCGCCTCGTCGTACCCCGGAAGAGCCGCTTTAAGCTCTTCAATACTCGGTTTTTGCGGTTTAAAATTTGCGTTCATAGTTATTTCCTTTCTTTTTTTATTATGAAAAAAAGCGCCGAGCGTTTTCAGCACGGTGCTTTTAACATCGAACACGGAGTTCTATGCTATTCGTTTGCCTTAATATTAATTGTTTTAATTTCATTTTCTGTAAATTCATATAAAGACGACCTTCCCGGCACACTAATTATAACGGCGGCAACCTCTGGCACATTATCAATCGGCTGTATATAACAAACACATTTTCCAGTGACTGGTTCAAGTCGCCCGACAAGATGTATTTCTACATTCTGTCCACGAGCGGCACACATTATTTTTTGCATTTCTGTGATTTCGGGTAATACCATAAGTTATTTCTCCAATTCCGGGTATGTCGGTACGATATGTACGCCTTTTTTACTGTAATGAATTATAAACGTTGAAGTTTCGGTTTCAACGCCAGTGGCCGGCGAAACGTCGAAACCAATAGGATGCTCTGCTTTTACCTTTTCTTTGTGCGTCCACTTTCCTGCACCGGTGCGCACGATTTCTCCCGTACCCGCATATTTGTTTACAAGGTCCTGTATATCTTCGAAAGGATTCAAATAACTACGCCCCTTAGTATAGTTATTGCGACCTTTTATATGTTTATCTTGTCTCCCATCGAAAACTTTTGTGTTATACTTTCCATCCCTTATGCTTTTTCTTATACGTTCATCGGCATATTTCGTTTTTAGACCGACATAATCTCCGATATACTTTATTTCCCTGAAGCTCCTAAACGTTTGGGGCGCTTCGGAACCGAGCAGAGATTTGTATTTTTCAAACTGCTTTTTATCTTGCCATTCGTTTGCCGTGATTTTGTTAAGAATGTTTTTATTTATTATATCATTTTCTTTGCCGTTTTCAACACTTTCAGTTGTTTTCTTTTCAGTATCCGTGGGAATTTTTGCTTTTTTTGAACTGAAATACACATTTTCGCGCTCATACATTCGCTTAAGACCGTAATTTTCGCAAAATTCATCAAGTGATGCCTGCTTATTTATAAGCCGAGCACTAAGATTTTCAATATTCTCTTTATCGCCCGAGGCTTCTGCCACGGCGAGTTTTTTCTTAACCCTTCTTATCCCACGTTCACGGCGGCGCTGTTTTTGCAAAACCTCATAAACCCGTTTATTTTCGTCCTCGTCTATTTTGTCATTCGGCAAAACGGTTATTCCCGGGAAAAAAGTAAATATTCTGTGGCGGCAGTTCACGCCGCCCAAACCTTCTATTTCGTCGGGATATCCCGTTTCTTCTTTGAGATTGGGATATTCATCGGCGCCGCTTATTTTGTATACCTTGCCTTGCCATCCGGCGTGATTTGCTATTTTGCTTTTTTCGCTTACACGCGCGCCGATATGTTTAGAAACATAAACATATTCAGCGTCGAGAAATACGGTATTTTCAAAGGCAACCTTGTTCGCAAGCCGATTTGCAGCTGTGAGCACATCTCTTCGCACGCAGCTCTCTATACTATATCTGACAACTTGATTTCCGCGCTTATATGTGGCGCACTCTATCCCGTTATCAGCCATATTTTGAAGAGCGCGTGATATGGCTGTGTTGTAATTGTATATTCCTGAAGACGTTTCTATGTACGCGCGATTCAAAACATCCATATATGCCTTTTTACAGCCTTCGACAGCTTCTGTATTTATAAGTCGAAACGTA
>DJRI01000148.1:0-5261 GCA_002440045.1 Ruminococcaceae bacterium UBA6364
CGGATATATTGTGCGTATGGGCTCTAATGCTTCGGGGTATTGGAAAGTGATAAAATAACTATATAACAAATTTATACAATAGCTATTGCAATTACTTGCGGTGGCTTTTTCTTTTAGATTGGAGGAATGTCATTGGAAGTAAAAATTAACAGAGAAATACGAGATTACAGCGAAGCGGTATATTTTGGGCTTAATCTTCGTCTGTTCGTATTCTCTATATTAGCCTGCGGTGTTGCAGTAGGATTGTACTTTCTTTTAAAACCGTTTTTCGGTATTGAAACACTCAGTTGGGTGTGAATAAAGAATATAAAGAATTTATAAGTAAAACGAGGTGTAAATAAAAATTGGGAAAGAAGTATACGGTAATTAGTAATTTTAAATTTTTGATAAAAACACAATGGAAATTAGATAAAAAAAGTGTGTTTTTTGCAATTGCCTCTACGCCTATGGAGGCCTTGGTATCTTTAATATCAGTATATTTGTTGAAATTGGTTGTTGATTCCATTGAAAATGGTTATTCGATATACAATAAAGAATTAAGCATGAATTTAGACTCAATGAGTTCAATGATAACGATATATTCAGAATTGCCGTGTACATAAGAGCGAAGAGAAATAATGTGATGTTGTTTCCCTTAAAAGGACATGGGTGAGTTGTAAGTGGAATTACTGAAAATTTCCATTTGGTGTGTGTTTTGCTTTAAGGGACTTTAACACAGAATAACGGTACGGTATATTGAATACTGTACTGTTATTTTTTGTAGCTTGTTAAGGGGATTCGAACCCATACAATCTTTTGCAAGACGAAGTCTTGTCAAAAGAAAATATAATAGGATAGTTTGCGAAGCAAACTAATCGGCGAACGAAGTGAGCCGAGTCCCTTTTAATATGGGGATATTCGGTGCCATTTTCGCAACAGGACTTGCACCGGTCATCAGCATTTGCGTTATGTCCACGTATCTCATAAAAAGAAAAATCGTTATAAATGAACACCGCAGCCCCACACCTTTTGAATAAGGTGCGGGGCTGCGGTTTTGCGCCGTAAAAATTATTTTAATCGGAAGTAGCAGGTGTTTTTTCCTTTGCCCTCTTTTTTCAGCTCACCGTCTGATACCAGCTTGCGCAAAGCGCCCTCTATGGAACTGTCGCTGAGGGTCGGGCATAACTCACGGATATCCTGCTTGTTGAACCGCCCGATTTTATTTTCGCTGGCTCTGCGCACCATTTCAATCGCGGGCAGCTTAGTTTCCACAAGCGCTACCCGCTCATCCAAATCTTTATATGCTGCCAGAATTGTGCCGAGAAGATACTTGATAAAGGGAAGAGCATTTCCCGTCCCCTCATACCAACCGCTTTGGGACTGCGCCAGCGCATCGTAATATAAATCTTTATTTTTTGCGATTTTGGCTTCAAGCGAAATATACTTGCCCACGAAAAATCCGTTTTGGTATAAAAGCAGTGTGGTGAGCAGGCGGCTCATTCTGCCGTTGCCGTCATTGAACGGATGAATACACAGAAAATCATGGATAAAAATCGGAATTGCAATCAGCGGTTCCAACTCCATATTTCCGATGACACGGTTGTATTCTTCGCAGATTTTATCAAGTGCCTCCGGCGTTTCAAAGGGAGAAAGCGGTGTAAATAAAATTTCCGTATGCCCGTCCGGATAGGTGGCGCTGATATAGTTCTGCACGGTTTTGGTGCGGCCTGCGACGGGATTGTTCATGTGGCTGTACAGGATTTTATGAAACTGCAAAATATAGTTTTGCGTAATAGGAATCGCGTCAAAATCATTGTGAATGATGTTCAGCACGTCACGGTATCCGGCTATCTCTTGCTCGTCACGGTTTTTCGGTGCGGTCTTTTCCTCAACAAGCTGCCGTATCCGTGTGTTCGTTGTAACAATGCCCTCAATGGCGTTTGATGCTTCGGTGCTTTGTATTTTGGCAATTTCAACGAGCTTTTCGAATTCCTGCGGGCGTTGGTTCAAAAACAGCTCCTGTTTTCCGGCTTCCTTGTATATGGCTGCAATCAATCCTAAGATATCCGAATCCCACTTCTGCTCCTTGATTGCGGAATAGTTAAAGGCTCTCATTCCCTTACCTCCGTTCTGTTTCCCTTAAATGATAGCACAAAATAAGGGAACGGTCAATAGGCTGTGCAAAATTCCCCTTATTATTATATCAAAAATGAGGGAATTGTATTCTGCTATTCGCGCGGTTTGCTCCGTCAGAAACAAAAAATGACGGGTTGTAAAAAAACTCGCTATTTTTTGCAGATTGTTAAATGGATGGTATCGGTTGCAATTCTTGGGGTGAATATATTATAATATGCTAAAAGGCGGTGATTTAATGTTACATACCTTAAGAAGAAAAAAGATGTCCTCAACAGAGTGTGTGGATATAATTCAAGCGGCTGTATACGAATATCTAAAACCATTAGGCTTTCGTAAATTCGGCAGAACGCTGCATCGATTTGTCGAGGGCGATATTTCGCAAGTAATTCATTTCCAAAATGGGTGCTCGCAGAAAGGCATTCTTGAAAAACTGTGGATTAATATAGGTATTCGTGTTCCGGAATGTGCTGAAAGAAAATTTGAAATTTCAGAGCCGATGAAAAAATATTATCACGAATACGAGTGCAATATACGAACTCGCCTTGGCTTTTATATAGATGGCGAAGATACATTTTATGACTTGCGAAAAAATCCGGAAAAGATAGCGGCAGACATTATTGAGCGAATTGAAAAATATATAATCCCTGTTTTTGATGTTCTGAACAGCCGCAAATCTATCTTGCTGTATCGAGCAAATTATCCGTCCTTTGATGAATTCGGGAATCACTTGGTTACCCTTGAAGCGGCAATGATTTACGGCAGAAGCGGCGATGTTGAAAAAGCCGGTGAGTTGTTTAACGAATACTACAAAAATGCGCTTAGCAAGTATAAAGCGAGTCTTGAAAAAGGAAATAAGACTTATTTTCATAAGGGCGACAGAGTGGTCAGCCGTAACCCAAAAACAGAAAAAATAGAAATAACCATAGCGGACAAAGACGGATATGTTGTTACTTATAATGCGAATCGCGGCCATGTTGATTATCTTGAAACTTTAGCAGCACAACTTGGAATAGTTTTAAAACAATAAAGAAACAGCAATTTTGGAAAGAGTGCTGCATTTTCTGCTTCACTCAAATTGCCGGCTTTCTGTAAGCCGAAAATACAGGAGGCCTTTTTATACCTGAATCGTGAAATTCTCTTAATAAGCCGCAAAAACCGATTGACAAAAAGGTGGAATAAAATTTGCAAAAAGCGGCGTGTGTTGCTGCTGTCGGGCGCAGAGGCGTTTTGCGGAAGAAAATTCACCTGTGAAATTAACGGCAGAATCCGCAAAATGCCGAGCGTATTCGCGATGATATTAAAAAATTTTATAAAAACAGGCGCAAAGTCCCATTGATAGGACACAAGCTATGCTACAATAAGGGCGGATGTAGGGCGGATGTAGGGAACAGAAGAGTATGACAGCAGATTCTTTTTCGCCGAAAAAGCAGCGAAATGCGTTAGAAATGCTTCTGAGGCGGCAAAGCGTGTTTCGGCGGCTGTCACAAGCTGTTTGATATAATGATTTAATTTGAGGAAGTGAAAAGAATGGCATATTGGACACAGAATACGCATCTGTTTTGTGATGATGATTACGAATGCTCTGCATGCGGTGCGGTATATGACAAGCCCTATAAAGTTTGTCCTAACTGCGACTCTGAAATGAGCAGAATCAAGTATTCGGCATCATGGGTCGATGAAATGGCCGATTATGACGAGTTAATCGGCTACGATGACGACTGAAATCTGTCGCAAAGTGAAAGGCGGTGAATCAAGTGGCAAAGAAAAGCGGTGGTTTATTCGGTGGGACTGTATTGTTTGCACACAAATACATATACTGTTCCGTAACTTTTGACGGGCAGAAAAGCTATTGGTACCGTACGAATGACAGGGGGTATCGCGTCGGAAATAAGGTAATTGTGCCCGTGCATAACAAGTGCAAGTGGAAACAAGGTGTAATTACAAGGATTGAAAAATATACGGCGGACAAAGTTCCTTTGCCGCTTGACGAAACAAAAGGCATTGTGTCAAAATACGGGCTTTTCGGAGAGGCAAAAATCAAAAAATACAACGAAGCTCTTGGAAAATGCAGGGCGGGAGCTCTTGATATTTCTGTATTTGCCGTGAAAACAAAGGAAGGCTATGTGGATGTTATAACAACCGCAAAAGAAAGAAAAGCCTATAGAAAAGACAGGGCGCTCCGACGGTTTTTTCTTATCGAGACGTTTCCGCCGGCGGTGCGCGAACAGGTTGCAAACAGACCGCCGGAGTGGAAGAAAAGAGCGAATTATTTGAGCGAACTCGAAAATGAGCCGTACTTAGACCCGGAAGACGAATTTGATGCGGTTAATGACGATTTGCCCGAAGAATGGTAGAAATGAGCTGCAGAGGAATTGAAACCGGGTGTAGGCATTGAGAAATACTATTTTATGAGATATATGGTTATTCCTACAAATGCCGCCGGTAATGCGTTAATTCAAAAGATAGGTGTGACTGTTCAAAGCCCCAAAAGCGAAGCGGAACGATTGCTTGTGCGGACATATCTTATAAGTCGGTCGTTGATGCGATGCACACAAAATACACAAATGTGCCGTTTCGGTTTTCGGAATTTTGATTGCGTTTCAAAGTTGTGAAGTCTTTTACACCCGGGATGGTATCCCGCAAAGAAAATTCAGAGGACAACGCCGCTCTTTTTTGAGGCTTTTTAAAACAGAAAAAGAATATAACAGCCTTTATTTTGTGGCTTATAGCATGTGAAAGGGAATATATGAAAGAAAGAACGGTCAACGAAAAAATAAAACTCATTCCGTATTACCCGAATTACGGTGTGACATACGAATGGCATCAGGATAAAGATGTTTGCAAGCAGGTTGACAACATAGACTATACATATTCTATGGAACGGCTTGAAGCTATGTATAATTATCTTTCTTCGCACGGCGAATGCTATTATATATCTTATAACAATATCTTAATCGGCGATGTTTCGCTTACGAACGAATTTGAAGTTGCGATTGTTATTTCAAAAGCATATCAAAATATGCACATAGGCAGAAAGTGCGTCGGCGAAATAATAAAAATCGCAAAAGAAAAGGGTGCGCCGTACGTTAGGCATAAGAGGGTCGAACCAATACGGTTTTAAAAAGCCCTCTTTTCGCCGTTACTGC
>DJRI01000148.1:5277-28780 GCA_002440045.1 Ruminococcaceae bacterium UBA6364
GCGACAGCATTGCTTCGTTTTTTTCTTGTACCGACAAAAATATGATGTTTTAAAACTGCGAAGCACCCTAAAAGCTTTAATTTTTGCATAGTCGGGTGTTTCTTCGATGCAGCAATACTTTCGTATTGCAAGGAGAAAAACGCCCGAGGATGCGGAAAATAAAGCTTTTAGGGCGTGTCGGTTCAACGCTCTTATGCCTAAGGCGAGAATCTATTCATTTAACGAACAAAGCCGAAAAATGTTTCTTTCCCTCGGGTTTTTACAAACCGACGAAGAAACGTATATACTTGATTTTAGGAGTTAAACGTTTTGCGGCTTAATCTGTATTTGTGATTTCGGATTGATTTTGTAAAACATCTTGACTTTTTGATTTCAGTGAATTGTAATTTAGTAAATCGTAAATAAGTAAATCATAAAACACTAAATTGAGAGGCGAGACAATGTTTATCGGCAGAGAACAGGAGCTTAGCATACTAAACAGACTTTATAACAGCGGAAAATTTGAATTTGCTGTGATATACGGCAGGCGCCGCGTCGGAAAGACGGCATTAATCAACAGGTTTTCGGAGAATAAAGACACTGTTTTTTTCACCGGCGTTGAAACAAATGCCGCCCAAAATCTTGAAAACCTTTCAAGAAGCATTATGGAGTACAACACAAAAACGATGGCGGATTTTTTCGGCTCGTTTCAGTCTGTGCTTGAATATGTTTTCAAATTTGCCGAAACGAATTGTGTTTGTAATTGACGAATATCCTTATGTTTGAAGAGATTTGTAAGCAGTATCTTTGGAAATTGCTTCTTGTAAATAAATGTGCCGTAAACTTTAGCGACCTCGGTCGGTGGTGGGGGACGAACCCAAAAACAAAAAAACAGGAAGAAATAGATATTATGGGTGCCGACAAGGATTCTGCTCTGTTTTGCGAGTGTAAATGGACGAACGAAAAGGTTGACGTCGGCGTGCTGGAGACGCTTAAAGAGAGAAGCGAACTGTTCAATTACGGAAAGAAATATTTATATCTTTTTGCAAAAACAGGGTTCACAAAGGGCTGTGCAGATAAAGCGGAAAAAATGGGCAATGCAGTGTTGGTCAAATACAGCGATATGTTTGGGGATTTATGGGATTCATAGGCTTAATAAAGTATTATATTTTCAGGGGCTGTAAAAGTGTTTTTACAGCCCCTGATTATAATTATTTATTACTGTTAAATTAAAGCGCTTCTACTATAGCTTTTGTGTCGCGTGCGATTGCAAGCTCTTCGTTTGTGGGAATAACAAAAACTCTTACCTTGCAGTCGGGGAGTGTAAGCTCCGCTTCGTCGCCGTGAATCGACGCGTTAAGCTGCTCGTCGATTTTTATTCCGAGGAACGAAAGATTTTTGCAAACGTCCGCTCTGAGGTCGTCGCAGTTTTCACCGATGCCGCCCGTAAAGGCTATGCAGTCAACGCCGTCCATTGCGGCAACATAAGAGCCGATGTATTTGCGAATCTGATACCACTGCATATCTCTTGCAAGCTTTGCGCGGGCGTTGCCGTCTTTTGCCGCCTGCTTAACAACGCGGTCGTCCGAATGAACGCCCGAAATGCCGAGAACGCCGCTCTTTTTGTTCATTATTGTGTCCATCTCTTTGGGCGAGATGTTGTGTTTATCCATGATAAACGTAACAGCCGAGGGGTCAACGCCGCCGCAGCGGGTGCCCATCATAAATCCGTCAAGGGGAGTAAGACCCATGCTTGTGTCAAGAACCTTGCCGTCTTTGATTGCGGTTATCGAAGCGCCGTTGCCGAGGTGGCATGTGATAAACTTGAAATCTTTAAGGTCTTTGCCCATAAGCTCGGCGGCTCTGTAGGCGACAAATCTGTGAGATGTGCCGTGTGCACCGTATCTGCGGACGTGGTCGTTTTCATAGTATTCGTAAGGAAGTGCGAAAAGATAGCTCGTGGGGGGCATTGTGCTGTGGAAAGCGTTGTCAAAAACAGTTACCTGCGGAACGTCTTTTCCGAAAACCTCGGTGCAGCACTCAATGCCGGTTATGTGTGCCGCATTGTGAAGCGGTGCAAGCGGAATAAGCGATTTGATGCCCTCAACAACCTTGTCGGTGACAAGCATACTTTCGGTGAAAAGGTCGCCGCCCTGAACAACACGGTGGCCGATGGCGTCGATTTCGTCAAGTCTGTCGATAACCTTTGTGTCGCCCGACGTGAGCGCGTCTTTAACAATTCCGAAAGCAACTCTGTGGTCGGGAATGTCAACAACTTTTTTAAACTCCGCTCCGTTTGCGGAAGAGCCTTTTGCACTGCTCTTGTTTGTTCCGATGGCTTCGCAGATGCCCTTTGCAAGAACCTTTTCGCCGTCCATATCAAAAAGCTGATACTTGAGCGAAGAGCTTCCGCAGTTAATTACGAGAATTTTCATTAATAAACCTCCATATATTTCTATAAAAGAAAATTAAATATACCGATGTTGTGTAAAATATTTACACACTGTCACAGATGATATTATAACATTAATATTTGTTTTTTCAAGATGTTTTTGGCGAACGGTGGCGGGTTTTGCGATTTTTACGTTTTTTAAGAGGTGATTTCGGTGAATTACGGCGTTGTTGCGGAGTTTAATCCGTTTCACAACGGACACAGGGCGTTTTTGGACGCTGTGAAGGATGAGGGCGGCACGGTTAGCGCCGTTATGAGCGAATGCTTTGTGCAGCGCGGCGAAACGGCGTCTTTGCGCCCCGGCGCAAGAACGCTTTGCGCTCTTAAAAACGGTGTTGACCTTGTTTTGGCGCTTCCCGTGACGTTTGCGGTTTCGAGCGCCGAAAATTTTGCGTTCGGCGGCGTTTCGGTTCTTTCTTCGTGCGGCGTTTTTGACGCGCTTGCATTTGGCTCCGAGTGCGGCGACAGCCGACTTTTGGAGGATTGCGCCGACGCGCTTTTGCAGCCGGGGTTTGACAAAGCTTTGCTTTCGGAGCTTAAAAGCGGCGTTTCGTACCCTGCGGCGCGGCAGAACGCATTAAGCAAAAAATACGGCGACGTTTTTTCGCCCGTGCTTTCTTCGCCGAACGACACGCTTGCGGTTGAATATATAAAAGCGGCGAAAAAGCTTTCGTTCAATCCGGAATTTAAGGCTGTAAAGCGTATCGGCGCTTTGCACGACTCTTTGGGTGGCGAGGGCGATATTCGTTCCGCAAGCGAAATACGCACTCTTTTCGGTGCCGAATTTCGTCGGTTTGTTCCCGAAAATGTGTTTGAAATATATGAATCCGAGGTAAGAGAAAACAAAGCCCCCGTCGATTTTTCAAAGCTTGAGGGCGCAATGCTCTGCGCTTTAAGAAATATGACGCAAAATGATTTTAAATGCCTTCCCGATGTCAGCGAAGGGCTTGACGGCAGAATTTATGCCGCAGTGAGAGAGGGCAAAAGTTTAAAAGAAATACTTGAAAGCAGTAAGACAAAGCGGTATACTTATTCACGGCTTAAAAGAATACTTCTTTGCGCTTTTCTCGGAATAAGCGCGGATATGAAAAAGGCGGGCGTGCCGTATATCAGGGTTCTCGGCTTTACAAAAAAAGGCGAAGAGCTTTTGCACGAAATGAAACGCAAGGCTTCGCTTCCCGTGGTGACAAATTACGGCGATATAAAAAAGCTCGGCGAAAAAGAACGGCGATATTATGAGCTTGAGTCGCGCGTGCGTGATATTTTTTCGCTTGCAGAGCCTGTTCCGGATATATGCGGAACGCTTATGACCGATAAAATTATTAAGCTTTGAAAGGTGTTTTATGGACGTTTTGGTAATAGGCGGCGGCGCCGCGGGCCTTATGGCGGCGGGGACTGCGGCAAAGCGCGGACTTAAAGTTACGCTTCTTGAAAGAAACGACAAGCTTGCAAGAAAGGTTGCAATAACCGGCAAGGGCAGGTGCAACGTCACAAACGACTGCCCGCTTTTAAACGA
The DNA here is from genome assembly GCA_002440045.1 of Ruminococcaceae bacterium UBA6364. Taxonomy (GTDB): domain Bacteria; phylum Bacillota; class Clostridia; order Oscillospirales; family Acutalibacteraceae; genus DTU089. Next base: position 9,225 of record DJRI01000148.1, read on the forward strand.
CCTTATTGCAAATATACCCGTTAACGGGCGATTTCTTTTCGGCGCGTTTTCAAGATTTGACACGCGCGACACAATGGATTTTTTTGAAAACGAGGGCGTGCCGCTAAAAATCGAACGCGGCGGCAGGGTTTTTCCGGTTTCCGATAAAGCGCTTGATATTGTTGACGCGCTTAACAGATATATTACAAAAAACGGCGTTACAAGAAAACAGGGCAGGGCAAAAAACCTTATAATTGAAGACGGGTGCGTTAAGGGCGCTGTTACCTTTGACGGCAAAGAATATTATGCAGACAATGTTATAATCGCAACCGGCGGAATGTCTTATCCTTTAACAGGCTCCACAGGCGACGGTTACGAAATGGCAAAAGAGGCAGGGCACACAATAACGCCCCTAAAGCCCTCGCTTACCGCGCTCGAATGCCACGAGGGCTGGTGCACATCGGCTCAGGGGCTTACTTTGAGAAACGTCGGCCTTGAGGTTGAGGACACAAAAAATCACCGAATAATTTATAAAGACCAAGGCGAGCTTTTGTTTACGCATTTCGGCGTGTCGGGGCCGATGATACTTTCGGCTTCTTCTCACATGCGCGACTGCGAAAGCGGAAGATATGTTATACACATTGATTTTAAACCGGCACTCACGCACGAGCAGCTTGACAAACGCATAACGCGGGATTTGCTTGAATGTTCAAATAAAAATCTTTTCAACACGCTTGCGCTTCTTTTGCCGCGAAAAATGATACCCATAGTCGCAAATCTTGCAAAGGTGAACGGCAATCTTAAATCAAATCAGGTAACAAAAGAAATGCGCGGAGCAATTACGGAGCTTTTAAAGGATATTCGTCTTACCGTGACAAGGCCGCGCCCGATTGAAGAGGCAATAGTGACCTCGGGCGGCGTAAGCGTGAACGAAATTAATCCGAAAACAATGGAAAGCAAGCTTGTAAAGGGTCTGTACTTTGCAGGCGAGGTTATAGACGTTGACGGCTACACTGGCGGATTTAACCTGCAAACGGCTTTTTCAACAGGCCACCTTGCGGGTGAAAACGTCGGGAAATGAGAATAAACGTCGGCGAAGGAGAATAAAATTATGAAAATAAATATAGCGATAGACGGCCCTTCGGGCGCGGGCAAAAGCACAATTGCAAAGGCGGCGGCAAAAAAGCTCGGCTTTATTTATGTCGATACGGGCGCGCTTTACAGAAGCGTTGCCCTTAACGCAATAAGAAGCGGCGTTAAAGACACGAAAAACAAAGACGAGGTTATCCCTACCCTTTCGGGGCTTAACGTTTCACTGCGCTTTGTAGACGGCGAACAGCGCGTGTTTATAGGCGACTGCGATGTTTCGGAGGCGATAAGACAAAACGAAGTCTCAATGGCGGCTTCAAACGTATCAGCAATTCCCGAGGTGCGCGATTTTCTTTTTTCGCTTCAAAGAAATATAGCTTCCGAGAACGACTGCATTATGGACGGCAGAGATATAGGCACGGTTGTTTTGCCCGACGCCAAAATAAAAATATTTCTTACCGCGTCGCCCGAAGCACGTGCAGACAGACGTTTTAACGAGCTTTTAAAAAAAGGTCAGCAGATAGATTACGCCACTGTGTTAAAAGAAATAAAGGAGCGCGATTGGCAGGACTCGCACAGAGAAATAGCGCCGCTTAAAAAAGCGGAGGACGCCGTGCTTGTCGACACAACGGGCTATGGGCTTGAAGATGCCGTTAAAGCCGTTATGGACGTAATCGCAGAAAATCTTAAATGACAAAAATCACACTTGCAAAAACAGCCGGCTTTTGCTTCGGCGTTGACAGAGCGATAAAGATTATAGAAAACCTTGTTTCCGACGGCAAAAAGGTCTCGACGCTCGGCCCGATAATTCATAACGAGCAGGTTATAGAAGAGCTTTCAAGTAAAGGCGTTAAGGTCGTTTCTGAACCCGAAGAAGCAAAAGACAGCGTTCTTGTTTTAAGAGCGCACGGCGTTACAAAAGACGTTTTGGAAAAACTGCGCCTTTCGGGCGCACGGTTTGTTGACGGCGCCTGCCCATTCGTTAAAAAAATACACAAAACCGTAATAGAAAACTCAAACGAAAACACGGTGACAATTATTGCGGGCGACCCGCTTCACCCCGAAGTCAGGGGCATAAAAAGCTATGCTTCGGGCGAGTCGTTTGTTGTCAGAAACGAAAAAGAGCTTGAAGATTTGTTTGAAAAGAATGCTCATTTTTCTAAAAAAGAAATAATACTCGTTTCCCAGACGACTTTCAGCATAAAAGAATGGGAAAAAACTTTAAAAAAATTAAAATTACTATGTACAAACGCAAAAATATTTGATACAATATGCAGTGCTACCGAAGAAAGGCAGAAAGAGGCAGTCTTGCTTTCAAAAAAGAACGAAGCTATGGTAATCGTGGGCGGGCGGCACAGCTCAAACACGGCAAAGCTTTTTGATGTTTGTAAGGAAAACTGCACTGCGTTTCTTGTTGAAACAGCCCGTGAGCTTGGTGGTTTGAATCTCGGGCGTTTTAACTCAATCGGTGTTACTGCGGGCGCTTCCACTCCCGCCGGTATTATAAAGGAGGTACTTAAAACCATGTCCGAAATTGTAAATGACAACAAAATGATTGAGGAGGAAAAAGTGCAGGACTCTGTACAGGCTTCTGATGACTTTGATTTTGAAGCCGCTCTTGAGGAATCACTCAGCAGTATGAACAGCGACCAGAAGGTCGTCGGTACTGTTTTGAGCGTTACACCCACAGAGATACAGGTCGATATCGGCAGGAAGCAAACCGGCTATATTCCGTACGACGAGTACAGTAACGACCCCCACGCAGACCCGAAGACCGAGCTCAAGCCCGGCGACAAGCTTAACCTCATCATTATGAAAACCAACGACCAGGAAGGCACAATTATGCTTTCCAAAAAACGTTACGACGCTATCAAGGCGTGGGACGACATCGTTGCAGCAGAGGGTACCGACACTGTTCTTACAGGTGTTGTTACCGACGTTATCCGCGGGGGCATTCTTGTTCTTTCAAATAACGTAAGAGTATTTATTCCCGCTTCTCTTGCCACTCTTAACAGGGGCGACAATCTCGAGGACCTTCTCAGAAAAGAAGTTAAGTTCAGAATAATCGAGATTAACAAGCAGAGAAAAAGAGCTGTCGGCTCTATCCGCGCGCTTCTTAAAGAAGAACGCAAGGCAGCTGTTGACAACTTCTGGGCTAACGCTCCCGAAGTAGGCGAAAAAAGAGTCGGCGTTGTTAAGTCTCTTACCGATTACGGCGCATTTGTCGACATCGGCGGCGTTGACGGTATGATTCACATTTCCGACCTTTCCTGGAACAACATCAAGCACCCGTCAGACGTTGTTAAGGTAGGCGACGAGGTTGAGGTTACAATCAAGGCTCTCGACCCCGAAAGAAGAAGAATTTCTCTCGGCTACAAAAAGGCTGAGGACAATCCGTGGGAGATTATGAAGAGAGATTATCCCGTCGGCACAGTTTGTGACGTTACAATTGCAAACTTCACCGATTTCGGCGCATTTGCTCACATCATCCCCAGAGTAGACGGCCTTATCCACATTTCTCAGATTGCCAACAAGCGCATCGGCAAACCCTCCGACGTGCTTAAAATCGGCGAGACGGTTCAGGCAAAAATCATCGGCATCGACTTTGACAACAAAAAGGTCAGCCTTTCAATTCGCGCTCTTCTTCCCGAAGAGGACGAAGCTGAAGCTCCCGCTGCTGCAGAAGCTTCCGAAGAGACGGCAGCAGACGCCGAATAATCACACTTTAAAAGGCGGCTGTCTTTTGACAGCCGCTTATTTTTAAAGCTATGGCGCACAAGAGGAAAGAGTAATTATGTATTGTTCAAAATGTAAAAAGCAAAGCCCCGACAATTTTGACAGATGTGCCTATTGCGGAGCAAAGCTTAATAAAGGCGCCGCCAAAAAAGCGGTGCTGCCGAAATTTAAAGACCGCAAACACCGCGCCGTTTCTTTAAAAGCGGTTGCCGTGTCGCTTGTCGCGGCGGCGTCTTTAATAGCGGTTTTAAGCATCGCCGTCGGCATTTTTACAAGCAAAAAGCCCGATTCGCTCGTGAAAACAATAACCGCCGCAACTGAAAAGTGCGACGCGAAAATGTATTTCGATATATATGACGATGAATTTAAAGCTTATGAAAAAGACAATGTGTATTATTCGGACTCGGCGCTTTTTGACGGGCTTTGCAAGCCGCTTTTTGAAAGCAACGATTTTTATAAAAAAACGTGCGGCGAAAATTTCAGACTGACTTTTTCGGTTGCACGGGCAGATTATTTTGACAGCGAGGAGCTTTCAAAGCTTAATTCGGAGCTTTCGGAAGCGTATGGGTATAAAAAGACGTGCCATGAAGCCGCAGAAATTGATTATACCGTAACGGCGCAGGGCGAAAACGGCAAATACGTTTCGGTTTATAAGAACGTAAAGTGCATAAAGCTCGGCGGCAAGTGGTACAAAGCGCCCGAGACGCAGTGAAGCGTCGAAGTTTGTCGTTTTTTCCGTTTTTAACAAAAATACGGGACTGTTAATAAAAAATATTTGACAAACTGCAAAAAGTGATGTATTATCAAAACAACGTTGCAATTTGAGGTGGTTTTTTGGGCGGCAATGCGGCTGATTACAAAGAGCTTTCAAACGAAGAACTTGTGGCTCTTTTCAAAAACGGCGAAAAAAAGGCTCTTGACGTTTTAACCGAGCGTTTTTTTAAGCCGAGCGCCAAAACTGCGGGCGGCGCGGGCTGGCTCGACAGAGACGACCTGCTTCAGGAGGGTATGTTCGGCTTTCTTTATGCCGTTAAAAACTATTCTCCCGAAAAAAACGTGCCTTTCGGGGCATATGCCTATATGTGCATTAACGACCGCATAAAAACTGCCGTAAAGAAAGCAAAAAACGGCTTTCTTATAAGCGACGATGCCGCGCTTTTTGAAAACGAGGTGTCCGGTGTTGACGTTGTCGGCGCGGTCGAAGATAACGAGCTTTTGGGGCACGTTCTCAATATGTGCGAAACGCGCCTTTCGGGCGTTGAAAAAACAGTGCTTTTTTGCAAAGTCAGCGGGCTTTCATACGACGAGATTTCACAAAAACTCGGTATGTCTCAAAAGGCGGTTGACAATGCATTGCAGCGTGCACGAAAAAAGCTTAAAGACATAATGGCTTAGTAACGGCTGATTACCGCCGAGCACAAATCTTGACGGTTTCAATATAAGTCCTCTTAGCTTAACAGCAGAGCGTTGATTTTTAGGTTGCGGGATTCTTCCGCTCCTTTCGCCAAAGGTGGCGGTGCAATTCCGTTAGAGGGCAACATCATTTATCAAGCGAGGTACTAAAAATGTACGAAGACAAAACTCTCATCTGTAAAGAATGCGGCAACGAATTTGTTTTTACAGCGGGCGAGCAGGAATTTTATGCTGAAAAAGGCTTTGTAAACGAGCCCCAGCGCTGCAAGGCTTGCCGTGACGCACGCAAGCAGGCTGCAAAGGGCGACCGTGAAAAGTTTAAAGCTGTTTGCGCTAACTGCGGCGGCGAAGCGGAGCTTCCCTTTAAGCCCCGTGAGGACAGACCCGTTTATTGCAGCGCTTGCTACGCAAAGATGAAAGAGCAGGCATAAGTAAGCCTTGAAATTGTCCTGCGTTTCGTACAGGACGGAAAATATAAAGCGAAACATATAAAAGCCGAATCGACACGACATTATTTGTCGCAAAGATTCGGTTTTCTTTTCATATTTTAAGACGTAATCAAAAGTAATTTTGAGGTGTATCTATGTTCATTTTTTCCTGCGAAGAAACAGGCGTAATTTCAAAAACAGACTATGCGGATTATTCCGGTGAGCTTATACCGTCGCAGTTTTGCGTTGTATACCGCTATGATATTCTTTATAAAAAAGAGCTTGAACGTCTTAACAAACTGCCGTATGCGCCGTATGCATTGCCCGCAAAGAATAAACCGATGCGTATATATAACGGTATCGACAGAGAGCCGTCAAAAAATACGCCTGAAAATTTCAACTTGTATTCCGAGCGCGAGGCACGCGTTTATTTTGAAAATCTTTTACAAAAAGACGGGTGCGAATTGATTTTTATTCGTCTATGCGATTGTGAGTGCGACGTTCCGAAAAATATGTCTTTTTTAGGTTAAGCATAAGAGGGTCGAACTGAGTTCGCCCCTCTTATGCTTTTGATGTTGCCTATGTGTTTGACAGCGCATTCGGCGACGGCTTTTCCGCAATATGCGACTGTATGTTTTTAGCGCGGTGGCACGGGTGTGATGAAAGCGGAAAAGAGTTTGAGCGAGAATTTAACAGCCTGAACAAAAACGGTCTCTTTGACCGCAAAGAGGACGCAGTTAATTATTTAGTGCATTATTTGAATCAGGAGTGGTCTGAACGCGGAGCCTTCTGTATTTATGAGATTTATCGCTGAAATCGGCGCGTCCGACAATAAATATAACGGGTGCTGTAAAGCGTGTTTTTACAGCACCCGTTAATATTTAATTAAGAAGCGCGCGCTTTTTTGCGTCCGAAATTGAGTTTTTTAACCACTCATCCATAAACTTTAGCCGTTCTTCTGCGTGAAACCAATGCTCGCCGTGTTTCATAACAGAAAGCTTTGCACCCGATTTTTTTGAAAAAGCCGAAATTGTCTCAAATGATGTGAGATTGTCATACTCGCCGTACAAAATATATGTCGGCACATCCCGGTTAATCGGATTATTTCGCGCATACGAAAAGTGTGCTGTCAAATTTATTTAAGGTCTTTTCTTTTAAAAATTATTACTCCGCAAAGTGAAGTGACCGCGATAATTAAAAAGTCATAGCAAGAAAGCTTTAAAGGCGACGAAACGCTGAAATTCGCAATGCCGAGAGCCTGGTTTCCGGGGGTGAAATCCTCTAAAAATTCATATACCCGACGCTTCGTGCCGCTTATGTAATTGGGGTTCGGTGTGTCGGCTTCTTCGTATGTAACGCCGTTTTCGGTGTAGGAGTAGCCGGGAAGAATTTCAGGCTCGTTAAGTGACGAGGTTATGTAAACGCCCAAAAATAAAAGCGCGAATACCGTGAGAATACATGCGGCGACGGTGTGCGCCTTGCTTTGGCAAAGCATTGCAATAAGTGTAAAAACAGATGAAAAAACAACCGTTAAAACAAAGCTTAAGGCAATGTACGATGCTGTCTTTTGCGGGCTTGCTTCAAGTCTCCCCGAAAGCAGAAGTCCAAAGACAGTGTGGGGGATTATGTATGCCGTGCAAAAAATTATGCCGGCTAAAGAGCAGACCGCAAGGTTTGCAAAATAGATATTGCCTCTTTTGTGCCCCGCTGTTATTTTGTTGCGAAGCGTGCCGCCGGAATACTCGCTGCCGATAAAAAGCGCCGTGAATACAGAGAGAAGTATCGCAACGATAAAAATATAGGTGAAAAGGCTTAAATCAAGAACAAGCGCGTCGCTTTCGTTGTTCCTCAGACGGTAAACAAGCGGCAAAACAGCCCCTGCAAAAAACATAACGGCTGTGAATATTTTAAACATTTTGTCCTTAAAAAGCCGCGAAATGTTAGCTTTGATTAGATTACGCATTTGTGTTACCTCCCAAAAGTTTCATATAAAAGCTTTCAAGGCTTTCGTCGTGCTCTTTAAGACTTTTAACAATGCAGTTTTCCTTTAAAAGCGCGCAAACAAGCTTTGTGACTTCTATATCGTCATAAATATCGGCGCAAAAGTCATTTTTGATTTCATAATTCACACCAAAACCGCCGAGCACCTTTTTCAGTGCGTTTATGTCGCTGACTTCAATAAGCGTGCGTTTGCGGCAGTTTTTAAAAAGCTCTTCGGCGCTCATTTCCTTTACGGTTTTGCCGCCGTCAATAAAGCCGAAGTCTGTCGCAAGGCGCGAAAGCTCATCAAGAATGTGGCTTGAAATAAGCACGGTTATGCCGCGCTCCTTATTAAGCTTTAAAATCAGCTCTCTTATTTCAATAATGCCCTCGGGGTCAAGTCCGTTTGTGGGTTCGTCAAGAATAAGAAAATCGGGGCTTCCCGAAAGCGCCGTCGCAATGCCGAGCCGTTGGCGCATACCCAAAGAAAAATCCTTTGCCTTTTTTGAGCCTGTATTTGAAAGCCCGACGAGCTCTAAAAGAGCGTCAATGCTTTCGTCGGGGCGAAGTCCGAGCGTAAGATACTGCTGACGGATATTTTCTTTTGCCGTCATGTCGTAATAAATCGAGGGCGTTTCGACAACCGCGCCGAGCTTTCGGCGGCTTTTTCCTATGTTTTTGTCAGTGTTCTTCACGCCGTAAAGGGTGTATGTGCCGCCCGTAGGCTCCTGAAGCCCGCAAACAAGGCGTATAAGCGTGGTTTTTCCCGCGCCGTTTCTGCCGATGAAGCCGTAAACAGCCCCCTTTTTGATGTGAATGTCAAGGCCCGAAAGAGCCGTTTGGTTTCGGTATTTCTTTGTAAGACCGTTTGTTTCAAGTATGTATTCGTCCATGTTATTCCTCCGATTATCAGGTTATAAAAAGTCTTTTATATTTGATATGTTTTCCTCCAAAAGCTTTAAAAAGCGCCCTGCGTGCGCACCGTCCATTTGCGTGTGATGAAACTGAAATGACAGGGAAAGGGTTGTTTTGAAGCCTTTTTTGCGGTATTTACCCCAAATTATGAAGGGGTTATTGAAAATGCCGCTGTTCATTCCTACCGCACCGTCAATTTCGGCGTCGATTATTGCCGATGTGCCGATTACCATACTGTCAAAAATATTGTGATTGCGGCAGCTTTCGGCGCATTCTTTTGTAAGGCGCAAATAGTCTTTGTTGAACTGTGCCAAATCGCCGTTAAACGGTATGTCGCATGAAGAAACTTCGCCGTTTCTGTTTTTGACGATTGTGTTTACCGCAATGCCGTCGTATTTTATGAGTTCTTTTTGCACAGGCAGAATATAAAATTCTTTAATTTCGCTTGCCGCTTTGCCTATTGCATAACACATAAGCATATTGAATTTTAGGCTTTTTCTGCGGCTCGTTTTTAAAAGCGGCGTGACATCAAGCGTTTTGAAAAAAGTTACCATCGGGTTAGGCGCGTTCATCCAAAGCTCATAAGCTTTAGCTCTGGCGGTTGCTTTTGGGTCAATAACTGTCGGTTTCATTTTGCTTTTCTCCTTTGGGGCTGTTAATCATTTGATGCTGTTTTTTCATTTTGAACGGCTGATTTCCCGGGGCTTCATACAAAAAAGATGAATGCCCAGCGCGGCATTAAAGCCTGTGGCGGCAAACACGCTGAAACGCTCGGGGATTCCGAAAAACTCGGGCGGTACAACGCTTGTGCCGATTGCGCCTGAAAGCATCATAAAAAGCGCTGCCGCGGCGCAAATTCCGTAAGAACGGCAGGCTTTGTCTTTTGCGCCCGCAACGATTATAAGCGCGAGCGACAAAATTGAAAGAATAACCACGGCGGCGGTTATTGCCATATGCATTTTGTCCTGAAATGCGCCCGAATAGCCGCTGTTTAAGAGCGGAAACATTCTGTAGCCGACGGCTGACACCCACTCCATCAAAGCGAAAATATAAATTCCTGCGCGCAGAAGCTTTGTTTTTATCCCTTGTATGCCGACGCACACAACAGTAACCGAGGCGGTTTCGCAGACGTTATAAAACGCGCTTAAACTGTTCCATGCAAAAAGCGACGGTGCGTTTGCCGCACTAAGGTCGCTTACGGCTTGCGACAGCGGGTTATAGTCCGGGTAAAAAAGCGGCGCAAACACCACTGCCGCAGTGTATGAAATAAAGCTTAAAACGCCTAAAAGCCCAAGCTTTTGAATTAAAGGTTTTTTCATTATTATCAGCTCCTTGTAAAATTATAAATTGCCGCATAAAAAATAGCCATTTCATCGCCTTACAAATACATTGTAAAACTTACATTTTTGTAAGAATGTGCAAAAAAACAGTGCGTGACCGTATTCGGTCAGCACTGCGTCTTTGCGTCCGGCTGTTTAAAGCTTTTCTATTTTAAAGTTTTTAGCATTAATTATACATTCGTTTTTGCACTTTGGGCAATACAGCGGAAAATTGCGGATAACCGTATTTTTTAAAAGCCGCAGGCGCGTTTTAGCGCCGCAAACAGGGCACATAACCCATTTTTCTTCCGATTGTTCCATTCTATTCTCCTTTTTCGGCGTTGAATGTGTTAAAGAAAAGCTCAACGTGAGCGTCAAGCCTCTTTTCGCATTCGGCGATTCTTTCGGGGTGACGGTCGCAAACGCTTATCAGGGTGAGTATCGGTGAAACGTACATAAGCGCCAGCGCATAAGGGTCGTTGTCTTTGATTTCGCCGGCGGCAATAAGAGTTTTAAAAAGCTCTGCGTGGTAGTCAATAAGGCGGTTGACATACCTTTTTGTGTATAATTCCGAAAGCTCGGGCGAGCGGAACTGCTCAATTGTCATCATACGGCGAAAACGGCTGATGGTTTCGTTGTGAAGCGAATAGTCAAAAATTTGGTGCACCTTTTCTGAAAGTGCCTCTTTTGTAACGTGGCTGAAAACCGCAATGTCCTTTGATGAGTCCTGAACATGAATGTCGATTTTTGCGGTGTCTTTTTCATACTGCGCCGCAGTTGTTTCGACAATCGCGTCAAAAATTGCTTTTTTGCTTTCAAAATGATTGTAAAGTGACGGCGCTTTAATTCCCACGGTGTCCGCTATAGCGCCGACGCTTACAGAGTCGTAGCCGTAGGTTGAAAAAAGCTCCAAAGCCTTTTTTAGGATTTTTTCTTTTGTATCTTCTTTTTTCATACGTCACCAACCGAACAGATATAACTAACTAACGTTAGTTAGTGCAATTATAGCGCCGAAAAATCCGTTTGTCAATAGCGGATTGCTTTTTACTTGACAGTGCGCGGCGTTTTTGTTACGATAAACCAAAGCGTTTAGGGCGGCTCCGGGTTTGCCCTTCTTATGCTAAAGAAAGGCGTCTTTTTAAAATGCATGCAAGAAGCAATACAACAGAACAGCTCGGCAACGGAAAGATATTTCCGCTTATCGTCCGTCTTTCGCTGCCGGCGATAGCGGCTCAGCTTATAACATTTCTTTACAACATAGTCGACAGAATGTATGTTGCAAAGATTGAGGACAGCGGAATGGACGCTTTGGCGGCGCTCGGAATAGTTTTGCCCATTACTTTGATTATTCAGGCTTTTTCAAACCTTATCGGTTTGGGCGGCGCGCCGAGAGCGGGTATAAAAATGGGCGAGGGCGATAACGCCGAGGCAAACGGCATTTTTAACACGGCGTTTTCACTGCTTTTTATTGTTGGAATTGTTATAGGTACGGTTACATTTGTTTTTGCAAAACCGCTTGTGGTCTTGTTCGGCTGCCCGCCGTCGTCGGTTGAATTTGCGGTTTCTTATCTTAAAATTTATTCCTGCGGAACGCTTTTTGTAATGCTTTCGCAGGGGCTTAATCCGTTTATACTTACTCAAGGATATTCGCTTATTGCAATGGGGTCTGTGCTAATCGGAGCTATTATCAATATTGTACTTGACCCGATTTTTATTTTTGCACTCAAAATGGGCGTTAAAGGCTCAAGCCTTGCCACTGTTATTTCGCAAATGTGCTCGTGCGCGTGTGTCATTGCATTCTTTTTTTCCGAGGCAAGTCTTTTTAAATTTAAAAAAACAGAAATGCGAATTTTGCCGAAAAGGACGGCAAGCATATTGTCGCTCGGCTTTACACCTTTTGTAATGACTGTTACAGAGTGCGCCGTTCAGGTTGTTTTTAACATAAATCTTAACCGCTCAACGGGCGGCGACAGGGATTACACCGCGGCGCTTACTGTAATGATGAGTGCGCTTCAGCTTGTTTCGCTGCCGCTAAACGGTCTCGGCAACGGCGTTCAGCCGTTTGTCAGCTACAACTACGGCAAAGGCGACGAAGCAAGACTTAAAAAGGGTATAAGGTATGTTACTGCAATGGCGTTTGTTTTTTGCATTGTAATTTGGTCGCTTTCAATGGCGTTTCCGGGAATGTATGCCAAGCTGTTTTCTGCAAGCGAAAACGTAACCGCTCTTGTGAAGGCATATTGCCCGATGTTTTTGGCGGGTTCAATTATGTTTTTTGTTCAAATGACTCTTCAAAATGTAAATGTTGCATTGGGTCAGGCAAAAACTGCGCTGATTCTTGCCGTTACACGAAAAGTAATAATTCTTATTCCGCTGTGCTTTGTACTGACAAAATACCGTGGCTTTCGGGGAGTGTATATGTCGGAGGGAATAGCCGATTTTGCCGCCGGTCTTATTACCGCCGCCGTGATTTTTACAACGTTCCCGAAGGTGTTTAAAAAACGTGCCGACGAAATGAAAGCGCAAAACGCAAAAACTTGAGTTTGCATACTTTCCAAAAATTATTGCAGCGGGAATTGTTGCGGCGTCGGCTCTTTCGAGTATCGCACTGTTTGAAAGACTCAGAGCATACGCTTTTGTTATAGACGGTTTGCTGATTTGTTTTTTGTTTAAAAAAATTAACCCTAAAGAAGGGCAGAGGCGGCAGTGAAGAAGGCGGACTTTATAGCCGAAAAAGATTTTAAAAGATGATAAAAATTTTTCGTTTAACGATTGACTTATTATAAAAACAGCGATATAATATCAAAGCTACATCTTTTGGGGGCGTAGCTCAGCTGGGAGAGCGTACGGTTCGCATCCGTAAGGTCGAGAGTTCGATCCTCTTCGTCTCCACCAAAAATCCCGTTCACTTCGGTGAGCGGGATTTTTACTTATTACTTCTTACCTCTTAACTGTTGCGTCAAGTTGTTCTTAGAATTTTGAAAATTAAGAAGTAAGATGTAAAATATAAAATGTGAGAAGTTTTGAGGCGGCGAAGCCCCGGAACCGATTGAGCCGTTAGCCTGTAGCTGTTAGCCTATGATAGGCATAATATTATTCTTCTACATATGATATTCAGTGTTCTGTTGTTTTCCAACAGCGTTTTTTCATAAAGTCGGCAATAACAGACATATCTTCGCCTTCGTAATACTTTACAAGCAGCCTTTTGAACTCCGGCACTTCGTTTTCGGGAATCACTAAAAAACCGCCGCCGTGAGCAATAAGGTAATGGTTTGCAAAGATAACGGAAGCGCGCTTATTGCCATCCAAGAATATCTGAGTCTTCATGCAGTAAAGGCAAAGCTTGATGGCAGTATTAATTGCATCGTCACCTTCATCAACAATCTCCCGGATTTTTTCTTTCACATCCAATTCATTCGGCAGGGGCGGAACATAAGACGAACCGCCTATAGTAACAGGAACGCCGCGGATTCGGCCGCCTTCCGCAAAAAAGCCTTCATTAACGAGTCTCGCAATATGACTGAGCATATAATAGTCGGAACGGCAGGCAACCACATCACGGTCCAAAATAAACTCCCAAGCGTGTTTCAAATTTAAAATTTTCTGCACGTCGGTTGCTGTCATACCGGACACTTTTCCGTTATCTATGATTTCTTCCGCCTGGGGAAAGGACGTTGCAACACCTTCCAAAACAGCCTGGTCATAGATGTTCATTTTCATGTTGGCACGCGCAAAGGCAATGTTGTTTATAACATCGGCAGAAAGGTCATTTTCGGAATAACCGGCTGCGGCAAGCTGCTTTTCAATGCTGCGAAGCGACTTTCTGATTTCACGGGCTTCTCTGGCATTGCGTAAAAGCAGGTTATACAGTTCTTCGGTATATGCACCTACATAGGCAGATGTCTGTTTTCCTGCTACACGTTTTCTCACATAAAGGTATTTCCCATCGCCGCGTTCTTTGATTTCGGGTGTGCCGTCGTAGGGCATTAAGCTCAGTCTGGCATTGAGGTCGGCACGGATTCTGAGCAATTCCTGTATTTCGCTATATTGTACTGCCATTGCAGCACCTCCTTTTGGGGAGCAATTCTTTTTAATATTCTACCATATTGCTCCCCAACAGTCAACAAGTATTGGGGAGCATTTTGGCGATTAACTCTTTGGTTTTGCTCCCCAATTTCATAAACACACAATATAGTATGTCTTGATTTCAAAACCGTATGCCATAGGAAAAGTATAAACATCGGCAGTGTCATGTACCTTCGGCGGATAGCTCTGTTAGGTGTCGGACGAAAAATTTTTTAAAGCTGAAAAAAATGCTTGACAAGAGAAGCATTTGTATGTATAATATCCATTGCATTTGCGGATGTAGCTCATCCGGTAGAGCGCCACCTTGCCAAGGTGGAGGTAGCGAGTTCGAGCCTCGTCATCCGCTCCAATGCGCCGGTAGCTCAGTTGGATAGAGTGACTGGCTACGAACCAGTAGGTCAGGGGTTCGAGTCCCTTCCGGCGCGCCAAAAATCCCGTTCACTTCAGTGGACGGGATTTTTACTTTTTACCTCTTCACTATTCACTCTTACCTCAGATAATCAATAACGGGATTTTTGGGAAGTAATAAATAAGAAGTAATAGTTAAGAAGTTTCGAACGGCTTTGCCGTTGATTAACGGACTCAGGCGTTGTCAGACGCATTTCTGCCCCCTCCTCTTACAGTTGCAAAGAGAAGCGGCGGCTTTTAGTATTATTAAAAATATAATGCGCCGCATATCATAAGCATAAGAAGGTCGTACCGGGTTCGACCCTCTTATGCTTAACAATTTTTTCACAGCGCTTGAATTTCGGTTTAGTATAATTTATAATTAAAATCACGGCGATACATTTGTGCCGTGATTTTTTTAAAAGGAGATTTTTAAGTGGAAGCATTATTAAATAAAAACGCCAATCCCTATAGCATACAAACAAAGCCCGATTACAGCGATATGCCCGACAGCGATTTTTACACTTCGGATATTATGTGGGAATATAAGCAGTGCCTTGATGAGGGGCTTGACATAGATATGTACGAAGGCCTTTTTAAATCTGTTGCGGCTCTTGAAAAGGGCGAAGCGAAAAAAGACTTCGGCGAAGCGATTTTTAAGCTTATAAAAACATTGCCCGTGCGCGGCGATTACGGCTATTTTGAGCCGTCAAAGCTTTCCGAAATTAAAAAGCTTACATCAAAGTACGGGCATTTTGAAATGCCGAAAGAAGATGTTTTAAAAGAAAAAATACACGGCGCATGGCTCGGCAGAGTGTGCGGCTGTCTTCTCGGAAAAAGCGTTGAGGGCGCGCGCAGAAACGAGCTTGTTCCGTTTTTGAAAAAAACAGGCAATTATCCGCTCAAAAGATATATAAAACGCTCTGATTTTTCAAAAAAAGACGTTGAAGATTATAGCTATAACTTTGAGGGCGCCGTATATGTCGACGATGTTTGCGGAATGCCCCCTGATGACGACACAAATTATACCGTTATGGCACAGCTTGTTTTTGAAAAATACGGCAAGGATTTTACACCCGAAAATATTGCCGGCGCATGGCTTAAATATCAGCCGCGCGACGCTTATTTCACCGCCGAAAGAACGGCGTTCAACAACTTTTTAAAGGGCTTTAAACCGCCCGTTTCGGCGATTTATCAAAACCCTTACAGAGAGTGGATTGGCGCGCAGATAAGAGCCGACTATTGGGGCTACATTAACCCGTGCGACCCCGCGTCGGCTGCAGAGGCGGCGTTTAAGGACGCTTCGGTTTCGCACGTTAAAAACGGAATATACGGCGAAATGTTCGTTGCGGCAATGCTTTCAGCGGCAGCAGCGACAGACAGTGTGAAAACGGTAATTGAAACGGGCCTTTCGCAGATTCCTTATACCTCGCGCCTTTTTGAAGCGGTCAAAAGTGTGATTGCTGATTATGAAGGCGGCGTTTCAAAGGACAGCGTTTTTGAGCGCATACATAAAGAATATGACGAGCACACGGGCTACGGCTGGTGTCACACTATTCCTAACGCCATGATAGTTGCCGCGTCGCTTCTTTACGGCGAAAATGACTACAGAAAATCGGTTTGTATGGCGGTTGAAACGGGTTTTGACACCGACTGTAACGGCGCAACCGTCGGCTCGGTTCTCGGAATGATGCTCGGCAAAGGCGGCATTCCCGCAGATTTTTCAGAGCCGCTTTGCGACACGCTTAACACAACGCTTTTCGGCGTCGGCACTTTAAAAATAAGCGATTGCGCCGAGCGCACGCTTTTGTACATTTTAAAAAACCAAGGTAAATAACCGAATAATATAATAATTGAGGGTGCTGTAAAAAATACTTTACAGCACCCTCTTTGGGCTTTTGAGTTGTGAATTAACTAACCGTTATTTCATAGATTTCCGTTCTGAGTATTGTTTCGTTTTTATCAAGAGTATATAGGGCAACCGCACTGACGCAGTATGTGCCGCTTTCGGCAAATTGATATTCAGACGTCTTTTTAATGCTTTCGTTCGCTTTAATTTCAGTTTCCGTTAAGGACGCTCCGAAGCTGTAGTTGGGGCGTTCGCCTTTTTTATATACCTCGATTCCCAAAAGCGGTACGCCGTGACCTATTTTTAAATCCTTGCCCGAAATATTTTTAAATTCGGCTTCAAATTGAAATGAATCGCCGACTTTAAGTGCGTTTTGCGGCAAAGAAACCGTAATTTCAAAGCTTTCGTTTTTGGGATTGACAATTAAAACCTCATCAGTTTCGGGTGATGTTGTGTCCGGGGGATTTGCGCCGCCCGTGCAAGAGGCGCAAAGAACAACAAAAATGAACGCGGTAAGTAAAAAAAGGTATTTTTTCATAAATTTGTATTCAGTCCAATCGTATAAGTCGTTAAGCCAAATGTTGAATTAATTGTCGCTGCCTTTGATGCCCAAGCCTTTGAAGAACCATCGGACGCTCTAAATGTTGCTATCCCCAATAATATTGATGCGGTATTTGTATCAACACCGGGAACGGTTTGGCCTGGCGGCAAATTATAAAAATGAACAACTAAGCCGCCACTATCACCACGGTCTTGAACAATACTTAATTGAATTTGGTCAGTGAAAACTGTGTTGGTGACAGTGTTTCTTGTTGTTGTGCTGGTATATGTAACAGTGCCAGTTTTTAGTCCGCTTGCTCTTCCGTATTTTCTTACTGATAAGCCAACGGTTATTGCGTTTGCAGAATAGGTACTTGTTATGGGACCTCCTGTTTTTGCCTGGTAAGTTGCATTGCTTTGTGAATTGTATGGAATATAAGCAGCGTCAAGTGTGCCACTATATTGCCAATTTGCCACAGTGCCTAAAAGCGTTCCGTTATTATTATATACAGTTCCTCCCAAAGATACAGCGTGGGCACAGGTAACAAATCCATATTTGTTAGTTCGTAAGTTCTTTACGTTATAACCCAGCGTAAATTCAGAATTGCCATTTTGGATATTTGCTCCGCCATAATCAGAGTTGACAATTATGGTGTCATTTTCAAATTCAATCATATCATCTTCAAAATCTGTTAATGTTGATTTTAAGTACGAAATAATAGCATCTCTCTTTTCCGAAGCAACTGATACGGTTACATTATTCTTAATTTCATTTACTCCAACAGTGGATATAGAAAAATCAAGTATCTTTAAAGTCAATAGGTCGACGATTTTTGATAGATAATTATAACTGTAATTAACTTTGTCATAGCTGGCTTTTTTTTCAGTTAACCCGTTTGTGAGATTTTTTGTGTCACTAACATACAGAATATGAAGTTGGTTGTTGCTGTCTATATACGAACCAGCATAGTTATCGGGGAATGATATGACTTCTTTGCGCATATCGCTTGAAATGACAGTGGTGATATAGTCTTCCTTGAAATTTGAAGCAATACACGCGCTTTTATGGTTTTCAATTAATCCTTTTTGTTCAATAACATCCGCCGCATATGCAGAAATGGGGGACATACACACAGTGAAAAGAATAACAATAGAAATTATTGATATGATTTTTTTCATTTGTTTTGCCTCCTAATTATTTAAAGAAAATTTTGTTTGAAAGTCTAGTGGTTTAATGATTGTAAAACATCGGAAACACACCCTTAAAAGTATTTGTAAAAACAAAAACGCACGCACTCCGAGACGGAGCCGTGCTCTTAAAACGACAGAAAAAGTGATTTTTCATACCGGACTGTCAAAGCAAAACTCCCCTAAAGCCTGATTTTTCGGGAGAAATGCCCCCCGAGTCGCTTAAACCTAACCTTATTCTTGCTTTTACAATATAATATTAACAAAATTTCAAATAAATGTCAATAAAAAATGTGCATTTTTATTTGTGCAATAAAACATTTTTTTAAAACCTGTTTTTTGAATAAAAATTTAAGCTGTAATCCGCCTAAAGTAAAGACGAATTACAGCTGTATTTTTATATGGCTCTCTTTAATGCCCGTAAAAGCCTTCGACGCTTACATCGCCGAACGTTACCGTGAAAAGCTCGCCGCCGTCTTTTTTTAAGACAAGCCCGAAATTCCCGTCAATGCCCATAGCCGTGCCCGAAAGCTCCGTATCCTGTTGCTTTAACGTTACTTTTTTGCCTATAACGGCGCAGTTTTTTCGGTATTCCGAAAGATAATATTCTTTATTTTCCGGGAAAGCGTCTGAAATTTTATCAAGCTCTTTTATCAGGCTTGCCGCAAGCTTTTCGCGGCATATTTCTTTGCCGCATATGATTTTAAGCGAAACGGCTTTATCTTCAAGCTCCTTCGGAATATCGCTTTTTGAGTTGTTGACGTTTATTCCTATGCCGACGACGGCATATTTCGGCTTTCCCGACTGCGCGTCAAAAACCGTTTCCGTAAGAATGCCGGCGATTTTTAAGCCGCCGTATACAATGTCGTTTACCCATTTGATTTTGCAATTTACGGGGCACATTGCTTCAACGGCGTTTTTTACTGCGACGGCGCACCATGCGGTGAGCGTGGGGATTTTTAAGGGGTCAACGTTTTCGACATTGAAAAGATATGAAAGATATATTCCCACGCCGCCCTTTGACAAAAAGCTTTTGCCGAGCCTGCCGCGGCCGTTTGTCTGAGAATCCGCAATAACCGAATAGCCGCTTTCCATGTCGCGGTTTTTACAAAGATTTTTTAAATATGTGTTTGTCGAATCGACGCTTGAAAGAATCTCGGTATTTTTTTTGCGCTCGGCTGAAAGCTCGCTTTCAAAAAGCGCTTTTGAAAAAACGGTTTGCTCCGACATTAAGCTTATTCACCCTTAATTGAAAATTGCGTGTCATATGTTCCCGGTAAAAACTCGTACTCTTCGCCGTCTAAATAAAGCGTTGCGCGGCTTCCGTTGGGAACGGTGAAAGAGAAGCGGCATTCGTCGCCCTCGCCCGTGTAGCACCACGAAGAAATAACCTCGCCGCAGCGTGTGAGAATACGCGCTTTTGCATAGCCAAGCGCTTTTGTGGGGTGCGGCTCAAATATTATGTGCTTATATCCGGGCTCGTTTTCGTCGGCTCTTATGCCCGCGCAATAGGCGTACATCCAGTCGCCGACAGCGCCGTAGGCATAGTGGTTAAACGAGGTCATATCGGTTGTTGTAAAGCTTCCGTTGGGTTTAAGCGCGTCCCAACGCTCCCACATGGTGGTTGCGCCGTGCTTTACGGGATAA
>DJRI01000148.1:28788-29905 GCA_002440045.1 Ruminococcaceae bacterium UBA6364
CCACGAGGGGAAATCTTCTCTTAAAAGAAGCTTATAGGCAAGGTCCGTGCGCCCGAGAGAGGTCAGTGCGTGAAGCAGATACGGCGTTCCGACAAAGCCCGTTTTAAGGTGTCCGCATTCTTCAATATCTTTAATAAGCTTGTCGCCCTCGGCTTTTTTGTCGTCGGCAAGGTCGAAATATATCGAAAGAACTCGTGCGGTCTGCGTTTCGTGGCGCGGGTCACCCGTATTTAAAAAGTGCTTTTGATACTGCTTTTTAGCGGCGTCGTGAAGCTCTTCGTAATATGAAACGTCTTCGCCTATCACTTTGCCCATTTTTGCTATGAGAGACGATGAGTAAGAAAGCATTGCTGTAGCTATAAGACTTTTGTCGGTAAGACCGCCGCAAGCCTCGTCGCCCGCGTCTAAAGAAAGCCAGTCGCCGAAATGCTCGCCCTTATCCCAAAGTCCTTTTTCGGAGCACTGCGACTCAATGAATTTAATCCACGCCTTCATAGATGAAAATTGGTCGCGTATAATCGCGGTGTTGCCGTATGTGACATAAAGCCAATAGGGGACTATAACAGCGGCATCGCCCCACGCGGCAGAGCCTGCGCCGTCCCACCCCGCGGGTATAACGTGCGGTACTGCGCCGTTTTCTTTTTGGTCCGCTTTAAGGTCGTGAAGCCACTTTGTAAAGAATTTGTCGGTGTCGTAGTTGATTGAAGCGGTTCTTGCAAAAACCTGAGCGTCGCCTGTCCAGCCCATTCTTTCGTCGCGCTGGGGGCAGTCCGTCGGAACGTCAAGGAAATTGCCGCGCTGACCCCAGATTATGTTTTCGTAAAGCTGCTGAACAAGGTCGCTGCCGCAGGCGAAAAATCCCGTGCGCTTCATATTTGAGAACACAACGACCGCCGTGAAGTTTTCGGGCTTTATTTCGTCTTTTTCAAATCCCAAAAGCTTCACGAACCTGAAGCCCTGAAAAGAAAAGTGCGGCTTGTATTTACGCTCTATTCCGTCCGAGATTGCCGTGACTTCGGCTTTTGCCGAGCGCAGGTTTGCGTTGTAAAAGTTGCCGTCCTTGTCAAGCACCTCGCCGTGCAAAAGCGTGTATTTTGCGCCCTTTTTGCCGGGTACA
>DJRI01000078.1:0-158 GCA_002440045.1 Ruminococcaceae bacterium UBA6364
GCTCATTTCGCGGTTTGCAAAGTCTATAACGTCGTCGTCTATAAGTACGCCGTTTGTTGTGAGCGTAAAACGGAAGTTTTTGTTTTTTTCTTTTTCAATGCTTCGCGCGTATTCGACAAGCTTTTTTACAACATCAAAATTCATAAGCGGCTCGCCGC
>DJRI01000078.1:190-1510 GCA_002440045.1 Ruminococcaceae bacterium UBA6364
AGCGGCTCGCCGCCGAAAAAGTCAACCTCAAGGTTGCGGCGCGTTCCCGAATTTTCAATAAGAAAATCAAGCGCACGCTTTCCCGTTTCATAGCTCATAAGCGCTCTTTCGCCGTGATAGCGCCCCTGGCTTGCAAAGCAGTAAGAGCAGTTTAAATTGCACGAGTGCGCAATGTGAAGACAAAGCGCTTTAAGGACGCCCGAGGTTCGCGCTTTAAGCTCGCCCGCCATAGGCGAAAATGTGTCTTTTGAAAAAAGCTTGCCGCGCTCTTTTAATTCCGTTATCTGGTCGTAGCACTCGTATACTTCGTCTTTTGTAACGTCGGATTTGTATTTATCGTAAACGCGTGAAACAAGCGCGTCTTTTTCTTCGCTTTCGTAAGACGCTATAATGTCATAGGCAATGTCGTCTACCGCGTGAATTGAGCCTGAGCACACGTCAAGAACTATGTTGAGGTTTTGAAATTTGAATTGATGAATCATTTTAAAATATCTCCGTAAAAAAGAGACTGCCGTTTCCGAAGCGAAAAATACAACTCACAAATTGAAATGCATTTTATGCCTAAGAACACGACAGCCCGAATGTCAGATTTTTATTTGCTTTCCTTGTTTTCGCAAGACTGGTTAGCTATTCCGCAGCTTGTTTTGCAAGCGGACTGGCAAGAAGTCTGGCACTCGCCGCAACCGCCGTTTTTTGCGCTTTCGCAAAGGTCGCGTGTTTCAATGGTGTTGATGTGCTTCATTCAAAAAACCTCCGAATCACTGATTTGGGGCTATTATATCACACGCAAAAAAGCTTGTCAATGAAGAACGCCGATTTTTCGCGGTTAATATATGTAATAGATTTTTTAAATATTACAAATAGGCTTTGGCTCTTTACAATTTTTCTTTGATAATATATAATTGGATTGCAAACCAATTACGATAGAAGAGGGTGTTTTAATTGAAAAAAATCAACAGAATACTGTGCGCTTTGCTTTGCATTGTTCTTATGGCGGCTTCGGTGCCGTTTTCATATGCCGAAGAAAGCGACGGCGTTTCGGTTGTGAGCTTTTCGGCTGCAGC
Organism: Ruminococcaceae bacterium UBA6364; assembly: GCA_002440045.1. Lineage (GTDB taxonomy): Bacteria > Bacillota > Clostridia > Oscillospirales > Acutalibacteraceae > DTU089. The sequence goes on from DJRI01000078.1 coordinate 1,255, forward strand.
AAAAAGAAAAATTGTCGAAGAGCTTGAGGGGCGTTATAAAACCGGCACCGACAGCGACGGCAACACTGTTGGGTATTATTACTATTATTACAGCAGCTGTATCGAATACACCGCCGTGCTTTCAAACGGCGAAACGCTTGTGGGCGATGAGATGGATTTGGCGCTCTATTTCAACTACTCGGATTGGGTAAGAGTGAGCGACACGCAAGGTCCTTCTTCGCCGTGGGGCTTGGGCAAACACGACGTTACCGCCGAG
>DJRI01000078.1:1555-38814 GCA_002440045.1 Ruminococcaceae bacterium UBA6364
AAAACCGCCACTGTTCAGGTTGAGGTTGTGAAAAACCCCGTCGAAAGCATTTCGGCGCGTCAGGTTTCAAGATTTGTCGAGGGTATTGACGGATATATCGAACACGATTATTCTTCACCCGACGGCAAAAGCTATCTTAAATATAATCTTTACGGCGCGTTTACATATACCGTTACTTACGACGGCGGCAAGGTTGCCGAAGGTCCTGCCGAGGATATATCAGAGATAATCGGAATGGGCACTTCAAACCAGACCTTTGACGACGGTCAAAGCGCCGACACGCCGTGGGGCGTCGGTATGCACGAGGTTACCGTAGGCTTTATGGGGCACACCTGCAAGGTGAATGTTTCGGTTGTAAGAAACCCGATTGAAAAAGTTACGGCGACCGCCACAAGAAAGCTTATTGAAAATGTTGACGGCTACGAAGAAAATGAGTGGATAAACGACGAAAGCGTTCAATATTTTAAATATAACCCCAGAAGCGTGCTTGTATATACCGTTACATATGACGGCGGCAAGGTTTTCAAGGGCACGGAGCTTGAAATTTCAAGATTTTTCGGCTATGAAAGCGCATTCCCCGAGGTTGAAACAAACGAAACCTATGATACAAGATGGGGCTTGGGCGTTCACGAAGTAACGGTAAAATATTTCGGGTATACGTTTACAGCCGAAGTTGAAGTGGCAAAAAGCACCGTTAAAAGCATTTCGGCAAAAGCCGTAAGACCGCTTTACTCGGGGCTTGACACCGTTTCAGGAAACGAATGGCTTTATGACGACGCCGAGTCCGACTATCAAAAATTCAATTTGTCGCCCGATATGTTTGAATATACCGTTACCGCAGAAAACGGCGAAGTTTTTAAAGGCGATTATGAAGCACTCTCGGAAAAATTCGGCTCTTTTGCCGAGATAACTTCCGAGCAGTCCGCCGACGTTAAGTGGGGCGCGGGCAAACACACCGCCGAAGTATATTTTATGGGCATTACGGGCACTGCCGAGGTTGAGGTCCGAAAAACGGCGTACACGGCGCTCTCGATTGACGAAAACGACGGCTTTACAATAACCCTTACGGATTCCGATGGGAATGTTACAAAGCATACGCCCGAAAGCTTTTCGGCTTCAATGATAAGCAGCGATTCAAGGGGCGGCTCTTTAAAAACGGATATAGGAACGCTTAATGCGGTTTTTTATCACAAATTTATAAAAAGAAGCCCCGCATATGACAGGGAAGTTTCGCTTCAGATAGGCACTCTTAAAAGTAATACTCTTGAAAGATGCCTGTGGTTTAAAGCGGCTATGTGCAGTATAGAACTGCAGACAATGCCGTTTACTTCCGATTTTACTTGGCGCGGCGCCGTTACGAGAAAAAATATAGATACACTTGTAAACTGCGCTTTTTATGCCGACGAAGCTTTTGAAAGCGTTGATATGATAGCCGTTTATATCGGTGACACAATGTATTATAAAGTATCGCTCGAAGATGCAAAGAAGATTATTGAAAAGAATTTTGACGTTACAAAATTCGACTTTACAAAATCAAAATATTACAACGAAGAAGACGGCACGTTCCTTTTAATGAAAAGAGCACACAGCGGCGAAAGCTGTGAAAGCACCGTTGTTTATAACAAGGCAAGAAAAAGCTATACCGTATCTGTTATAAATTACGACAAAACGTATAACGCTAAAGTCACCTGGAACAACGACGGAATAATAACGGCGATTTCGCGCACGCATGTGCACACGCCGCGCAAATTTGACGCGGTTTTAAGCGGATGCGAAAAAGACGGCTCGTGCGAGTTCTACCGCTGCACTTCGTGCGGAAAGCTGTTTTCTGACGAAGCGTGCACACACGGGATTTCGTGGGAGGATACTGTTGTTTTGGGCGGTCACAGCTTTAATTCAAACGGAACCTGCACGGTATGCGGAATAAACTGCCTGCTTTTACCGGTCGGAAGTGCGGGGATTTTTGAAACGGACTCCGTTATATACGACAGGGCACACTCTGTTTCGGAGCTTACCGCCCTCGTGAAGTCCGTTGGCGGCTCAAAGCTCAGCGGCACAAAAAGCTATAACGGCGTTTTCGGAAGCGGAGCGACAATAACAGCCGAAAGCGCAAACGGCGAAATTAAAAAAACATATACGGTTGCACTCTCGGGCGACCTTAACGGCGACGGCGTGTGCGACGTTTTAGACGCAATGCTTTGCGAAAAAATGCTCAGCGGTCATATGACGGCGGAAGTATATCAGAAATACGCCGCGAACGGCGGCAGTGCAGACGATATTGACATTTCGTCTTATCAGCGCACCGTAAACGAAGCGCTGAAATAAAAAGCAATGAAAAGGGTGGTTCCGATGAAAAAACGTGACAGGGTTGTGTGCTTTTTGCTGTCGCTTGTTATTGCGATTGTGTCCGTTCCGCTTTTCGGCGGCGCGGCGTTTGCCGAGACCGACGCTCACACAGTGCAAAGCTTTTCTGTCACGTTGGGGCGGCCGCTTTATATTGATTATGACAGTATGTGGGTAACCCAAAGGTATGACGACGGCACCTACAGTGACAGCTACAGATATTATTACACAAAAAATCTGGCTTTTTTCACAGTTGTTTATGACGGCGGTAAGGTGTTCGAGGGCATTGCTTCGGACGTTGAAAAAATGTTTGGGGAATCCCCGAAGTTTATTGACACACAGGGCTATAATTCACAGTGGACAGTGGGCAGACACTCGCAGGATATTATATTCAAAAATATAACCTATACCCTTGACGTCGAAGTTGCGGCTTTTCCTTATAAAAGCTTTAAAATAGATAACAGGGACGGCCTTACCGTGAGCTTTGAAGAGCATGACGGCACCGTGAAAAGCGGCAAGGTCACAGCGTTCAGAAACTGGTCTTATACAGGCTCTTCGGGTTATCTGCAAACAGAATTGGGCGCATTTTTTGTTAAATTCACTTACGGAAGCTACAAAAACGGCAATCCCGCATACGAAAAGAACCTCAAAGCTACTTTGGGGGAGCTTGAAAGCAACACCTTTACAATTGAGCCGATATATCTTTTCAGAGTTCACAACGTCGGAAAACGCATCAACGAATTGGATTTGTTTGAGAATTTTGACGGAAGGGTAAATATAACAAACTTAGACAATGTGGTGCTCGCTTCTTTCAATTTAATAAGAGAGTATCATAACTATGACGGATTCTTTGACGCAAAGCTTCTTGAAACGGTTTATTCTGTGCCTGTCAATGATGTAAAAGAAGCGATTGAAGAGAATTTCATACTCGGAAAGCTCGACATTACACAGTCGAAATATTATGACAGACAAAGCGGTATGATGCACATACCCCAAAAAAGCGACACAGTCGCTTCTCAGCGTGCTTCGTTTAAGTATTACAGCGAAAGCGGCGAGTTCGACACAGTTTATGAAAACTTCACAAACGACATAAAAACGGTTATACATTGGTCGAGCGACGGCAAAATTCTTTCAATTGTAAAAACGCACACACATATCGGTGAAAAGTGCGACGCCGTTCAGGCTTCGTGCGAGAAAAACGGCAGCTTTGAATACTATAAATGCACCGTTTGTTCAAGGCTCTTTTCGGATTCGTTGTGCGAGCATGAAACAACGCTTGAAAAGGTGTTTATAAGGGGCAGACACAATTTTTCTTCTGACGGCGTTTGCAAAGCTTGCGGCAAACAATGCTCTGTCATTCCGACCCAAAACGCAACGCTTTTTTATGACGACTCGATAATTTTTACCGAAAAAGCCGCAGTTGAAGATATTTCGGAGCTTGTAACACCCGCAAACGGCAAAAGCATAAAAAGCATTTACAGCGGCAGTGCTTACGTTGGCGTTTTCGGAAGCGGGTCGGTAATCTGCGCTTTTTATGACGGCGTGCTTGACGGCGTTTATACCATTGCGCTTTCGGGCGACCTTAACGGCGACGGCGTGTGCGACGTTTTAGACGCAATGCTTTGCGAAAAGGCTGTTAACGGTCACACCGAGCTTAAAACATATCAGAAATACGCCGCCAACGGCGGCAGTGCAGACGGTATTGACATTTCGTCATATCAGCGCACCGTAAACGAAGCGCTGAAATGAATCACACAGAATAAACACAATACCTTAAATTAATACCTTACCGCGCCCTTTTCGGGGCGCGGTTTTATTTTTTGAAGATATTAACGGCGCGGTTATGTGGATTTAAAAAAATGAATTTTTACATAGTGATTGCAGATAATAAAATATATAGTATGAAATATTGACATATTGTGTAAAATATTATATAATTACAACGTCAAAGGAGGCGATTAAATGAATGTATTTGACAAACTGTCATTGAGTTTCGGTGCGGACGAGCCCATATTTATTGAGGACATTGAAAAGCTGTATCAGGAACGGTCACGCCCGTGGGTTGACAAGGCTGTTAAAACAATGGTTGACAAAAAACAACTCAAGCGGTTTTCACAGGGGGTCTATTATATTCCGAGAAAAACCGTCCTCGGCGATTCCGTTCTGAATCCGAAAAAAGTTATTGTGAAAAAATACATTCAAAATTCGCAGGAAGTATACGGTTATCTCGGCGGGGCTTCGCTTTTGAACTCATTTGGACTTACAACACAGGTTCCGAATGTAATTACCGTAATATCAAATAACGAGTCAACTCGCGGCAGAAAAGTTGAGGTCGGAAAACAGCCTGTCTATTTGTGCAAACCGCCTGCAACGGTTACAAAATCCAATTTTAAGATATTGCAGTTTTGCGAAATGGTAAGGCTTATTGATTTTGAAAGTTTGGATAACACTGAGATTAAAAATTTGGAAAGATATATTGAGGAAAATAATATATCATTATCATCTGTCAGCAAATATTGCAATGTGTTTCCGGATTCGGTATCAAGAAAAATATTGGGGGGACCTTTAATTGAAAAGCTTGCACAGTGAAAGAGAAGTGTTTAATGATATTATTATTGCCGCCTCTTCAAAGTTAGGTATTGAAACGGCGATAGTTGAAAAAGATTATTATGTGTCATTGCTTCTTAAAGAAATTAATAAAAACTATCCGGATATCATTTTCAAAGGCGGAACATCTTTATCAAAGTGCTATAAAATCATAAACAGATTTTCCGAGGATATTGATATCGGCATAAATGCCGATAAAGCAACCGAGGGAATGAGAAGAAATCTAAAATCCGCAATTAAAAAGTCTATTTATGATTTGGGCTTTTTGCTTGATAATGCAGAAGAAATTATGACAAGAACATATTTCAATAAGTATCAGATAACCTACCCGGTAACGGTTGACGGCTTTATGCCGATAAAACCTTATCTGTATGTAGAAACGGCAGTTTTTATGAAACCGTTTCCGTATGAGATTAAAAAAGCCGATACATATATTTACCGCTTTTTAAATCAACACGGTTCAGGCGATATTATTGAAAGATACGGTTTAGAGCCTTTTGAAATCAAAGTACAAACATTAACAAGAACATTTATTGATAAAATATTTGCTGTTGGTGACTGCTATTTGAAATCTGACAAGGAACGCACATCAAGGCATTTATATGACTTGTATAAATTGATGCCGCAAATTGTTTTTGACAGCGATTTTTACTCCCTGTTTGACGAAGTCAGGCAAATCAGGGCAAACGATTCCGCTTGCCCATCGGCAAAAGCAGATGTGAACATTAAAAATATAATCGGTAAAATCATAACGGAAGATTATTTTAAAAAAGACTATTACGAAGTAACATCGAAATTGCTGTTTGAATATGTAAGTTACGAGTCGGCAAAAGCCAATTTAGAAAAAATTTATGAATTAATCAAAATTTCTTAAACAATTCTTACGGAATAATATTCACACTTACCGCGCTCCTTTTGGGGCGCGGTTTTATCTTTCGGGCTCGTATTTATGCATTATTAAAACCGAAGCCGTATTTATTAAATTTAAAAACTCTGTTGAATTTACGGGCGGCGTATAGTATTATTATTCGGCAGGCAGGTGTTACCATGGTAATTTATCCCGAAATGTTCAGCATAAAGCCCGAAAGCGAAGTTACAAAGGGCTTTAAAAATCTTTTTAATACAGTGAGCGAGGCGGGCGCTAAAAAAACGCTTCTTCTTCCTAAGGGGAACTATGTTTTTCAAAGCAAAAACGCAGAGCCGCGCAAAATTTATATTACAAATACCATCGGCGAGAACGAGTATAAAAACGGCGAAGAGCCGAATATGCGCAAGGTGGCGCTTGATATGCGCAATATAAACGACCTTGAAATAGACGGCAACGGCTCGCGGATTATAATAGACGGCAAAATGACAAATATGGTTATTGAAAACTGCAATAACATAACCGTAAAAAATCTTACGATAGACGCCGTTTCGCCGAACGTTCACAAGGTGACGGTTACAAAGGCTTCGCCGTTTTATATTAATTTTGAGGTTGACGGCGGCAGTAAATATATTGAAGAGAACGGCAATTATTATTGGGTCGGGCCGGATTACAAGCTCGGCTTTCTCGATTTTCGCCTTTCGGGCGGGTGGATGCTCACGGCAAAGCCCGAAAATTACAATCATTTAACGCGCAACGGCGTTCACCCGTTTCAGGGCGCGTCGTCGCTTAAAGAGACGGCGCCCGGCGTGTTCAGCGTAAGATTTCTTGTGCCGAAAAACTATGAAAAGGGGCAGGTGTTTTACTTCTACCCCTGCAAAAGAGAAGAAGTCGGCATACTTATAAACAACTCAAAAAATATAAAGCTTCAAAACGTTACACAGCGTTTTAATTATTCGCTTGCCGTTGTTGCGCAGAACAGTGAAAATATAACTGTCGAAGACTGCGACTTTTCGCCAGGTAAAGAGCGCGAGGCCGACTTTTGCTCGTTTGCCGATTTTTTGCAGATATGTATGTGCCGCGGCAAGGTTGCGGTGAAAAACTGCAATTTCGATGCGGCGGGCGACGATACGGTTAACGTCCACGGCTTTTATTTTAAAATAACCGAAAGCAATAAAGACAAAATGACCGTTAAATTTTGCCACCCGCAAAGCTACGGCTTTGAGTGCATAAGAAGCGGCGATATTATTTCGTTTGTCGACCCGAAAACGCTTCTTACGGTCGGCCGCACAAAGGTGCTTGAAGCAACGCTTCGCGACGAATATTACTATGACCTTGTTTTAATGACATACGACCCGCCCGTCGGCGTCGGCGGTTTTATCGAGAATTATTCGGCAAATCCCGATTTTGAGTTTTCGGGCAACACCGTGAACAGAATCCCCACAAGGGGAATGCTTGTCACGACCGCCGGCAAGGTCGTTATAGAGAATAACCGCTTTTTAAATACGGGTATGAGCGGAATTTATATTTCGGGCGACGCTTCAAGCTGGTTTGAAAGCGGCGCGGTGAGCGACGTTACAATAAGGGGCAACGCCTTTATGAATTGCGACGACAACGCCGTTCTTATAGCGCCCGAAATAAAAAAATACGGCGGCGCCGTTCACAAAAGCTTTCTTATTGAAAACAATTTCTTTTTGCTCAACAACACCCACGCGGTAAATGCCCTCGCTTGCGAAAGCATTGTTTTAAAGAATAACGTATATAAAGGAAAAGCAAAGTATAACAAGCCCGTCATTACAAAAAATGTAAATAATCTTGTTTCTGACACATAATACTTTCTGTTAAATTACCGGGAGCTGTAAAAACGACTTTTACAGCTCCCGTGCTTTTTTAATAACTTGACTTCATTTCAAACGATTGACAGCAGGTACTTTCCGAAGAATCTGCGTGGCAGTTGCAAGCGCCGACCTCAATGCCGTTTCTTGAACAGCAGTTGCTGTCTGTGCAATGGTATTTGCAGGTGTCAACCGTGCAGCCGATGCTCTCGTTCTTATTGTTTTTCATAATAAAACAACTCCTTTGGTGTGACAGCCGATTAACCGACAAGCACTCGGGCGCTTTTCAGTGCCGTTGCTTTTCGATTAATCGGCAGCTTTTGATTTTGGGCGGATTTCTCCGTCAAAATAATTATTCCCGAAACGGGCGCTTAAATTCACGCGCCGATTTATTGAAACTTTTCCCGCAAAAAACACTCAAAAAATATTTTGAAAAATTTTAAAAAAAGTGTTGACAAATACAAAAGCCCGTGATATTATAATAACAGTAATTGTTACTGTTATCGCGAAAGAGAGGTGCGGCGATGAGGAGTTCAAAACAGCGTGATGCGATTCTTAATGTTTTAAAAGAATCTTATGACCACCCAACGGCAGATGTAATACACGAGCGCGTTAAGGAAACAATACCTAACATAAGCCTCGGCACAGTCTACCGCGATTTAAAACAGCTTGAAGAAAGCGGGCTTATAACCGTCGTTGAAAGCTCCGACGCAAAGGTTCATTACGAGGGCCATCTTGAAGAACACCTTCATTTTCTTTGCGAGTGCTGCGGCGGAATAACCGATGTTTTTTGCAAGCCGGTTCTTCCCGAAGAGTTTTCGTCTCTTCGCTCGCGCGGGTATATTATTCACGCGCAAAAAACGGTTTATTACGGTATTTGCGATAAATGCCGAAATAAAATAGATGAAAAAAATAAGAATTAAAAAAACTGATTATTTTAAGGAGTTGTTTTATTATGAAAAAATGGATTTGCCCCGTATGCGGTTATGTTCACGAAGGTCCCGAAGCCCCCGAAAAATGCCCCCAGTGCGGCGTTCCCGGCTCAAAGTTTACAGAAGTTAAAGAAGAGTCCAAAACCTGGGCTGCCGAGCATGTCGTCGGCGTTGCAAAGGGCGTAAGCGAAGAAATTCTTGAAGGTTTAAGAGCAAACTTCTCGGGCGAATGCTCAGAAGTCGGTATGTACCTTGCAATGGCAAGGGTAGCCCACAGAGAAGGATATCCCGAAATCGGTCTTTATTGGGAAAAGGCCGCTTACGAAGAGGCGGAGCACGCCGCAAAGTTTGCAGAGCTTCTCGGTGAGGTTGTTACGGATTCCACAAAGAAAAATCTTGAAATGCGCGTAGAAGCCGAAAACGGCGCTACTCTCGGCAAATTTGAGCTTGCAAAGCTTGCAAAAGAAGCGGGTCTTGACGCAATCCACGACACCGTTCACGAAATGGCAAGAGACGAAGCGAGGCACGGAAAAGCCTTTGAAGGATTGCTTAACCGTTATTTCAAGTAATCCCACATACCGAAAACCCTTATAAATAGCGGATTTGCGGTATTTTTCAAAAAATCAAGCAAAAAGAGATATGCGGTTTTTCCGCATATCTTTTTTTCGATTTTGTGCAAACTTTGTGCTAACCAGTCTTGCAAACCTCTTGCATTGTGCTAACACTTTGTGCTATAATATCATAAACATAGACAACACAAGGAGAGATTATTATGAGCAAGCAGAGCAAAGATACACCCAATACCCCTAAAAGCGATTTTAAGGGGGCTACAAGCGATTTTGAGGGCATATTAGAGGAAATACCCACAAATCCCCAAAATGTCATATATGACCCCCTGGACGGCACAGAGACGGTTATATACCCCATAAGCAAACCAACAACCGAAGAAATACCCACAACAGAAGAACCGAAGCACTACGACCTAAAACGGAACGGGAAAGAACTTTATAAAACCGATATTCCTTATGTCTATAGACTGGCGGACGGAACGGGTTTTGTCTGCCGTATCTATTGCAAGAGGCCGAAAGTAGATACTTTCGTAATGACCGACCCGGAAACACGGGGCAAGGGAAAACGAAGCAAACCATTTGCAACGAAAAAGGCAGCTGCAGAGTATCTTTTCAAGCAAAAAGAGATTATCATAAATGACAGCACATACAAAAACCGAAACATTACCTACGGCGAGGTATGGGAAATGTTTCTATCTTCACCGCACGGAAGAGCAAACGAAACGATACGGCGGTATAATTCCATATACGAACACCACATGAAAAAGGATTTCGGCGAAAGGGCGATTAATTCCATACCGACCGCCGACTATAACGAGTTTTTCGTCAAGATGTATCATGTGGGCGATGGGAACGGGAAAAAGTTAAACGGCTACTCTTTTCAGTATGTAGAAAGTATCTTAAAGTTTGTTTTCTTGGTGGTTAATTATGCCTACCAGAAGCACATAATCACAACCGACAACTTCATGCGATTTAAGGAAGAACTTAAAATGCCGGGCAAGAAGAAAGCAAGCGACAAAAAGAAGATAAGAGTATTGACAACCAAGCAGATTATAGAAATAAAAGAACTTCTTAAATATACCGATTTCTACATACCGTTTTTGATTTCACTAACCGGGGGACTAAGACCAGCCGAGACATTCGCCCTTTGCTTTGATGATATTGATTATGATAACTGCACCGTATCCGTCAATAAGCAGATAGTAGAGGAAACCACGGGAAAGCGGATTATAAAGCAACCTAAGACGGAGAAAAGCACCCGTATAGTAGAACTACCCCCCGAAACAATTAAAGCGATACAGGCGAAGCAGAGGGCATTATATGATGCGAGAGAGGTAAACCCCCTACTCTTTGAACAGAACGAGAGCCGTTTTATTGACGGGCGGAACTACACGGAGACAGTCATAGACCAGCCCGACTTCATAAACATAGACAACAGAGGGCGATTTGTTAATCCGCACTCATTCTCATATTACAAGAAAATCATAAAACGGGACATTTGCCCCAACCTACCCGACACGGAAGACTTCAGTTTTTACACATTCCGCAAAACTCATCTTTCACTGATGGCAGCGAACAACTGCCCGATAGGCGAGTTAATGAAACGGGCAGGACACGGCAAGATAGACACCCTTTATGAGTATTACTACAACACGACAGCAGCAAGCCACAAGGCACTTGAAAAGGCACTTGACAATGCAACCTCAATTCTCTTTTAAGAGACAAAAAAGAAAGCACGGCGAGAAACCGTGCTTTCTTTTTTCTTATAAACTTCCACATAACTTTTTTAGAACAAAATAGTTATGTGGTAATTTTGTAAAATTACACTTTTCACATCTTATAAAATTATAAAAATCTAAGATTACAAAATTATAAGATTACAACTTTATGAAAGAGAGTTAAAGAGGTCATCCCCTAATTCTTTTGGTTTTGCCGTGCTTTCCGGGACGTCTGCAAAGAGATTATCTATCTCTTTCTTATTTGCGGTCAGTTTCTCATCTATCACTTTCTCGGTCTGTGCTAACTCTTTTGCTTTGTTTTGTATTCTCACGGCATCCTCTTTCAACATCTCTATATTCTGCTCTATCTGCTTATTTGCCTTTTGTAAGTATTCCGTGCTTTTAATGTGCTTTGCCTTTGTCTGCTCTTTTGATACACCCCTTATAAGCCCGTAAGGTTTCATTGCTTCCGCATAAGTGGTCTGGTAGCCCTCTAACATCTTCTTTTTTGCGAAAAAATGAGTGCCGTTAAACATTCCTTTTTCGTCTGTCGTTAAAACAAAAGCATGAATATGAGGTGTGGTTTCGTCCATGTGCAAGTCCCATCTAAACAACTCTGCCCCCTTACTGCCGAACTCTTTTTCAATCCATTGAAGATTTGATTTAATCCATTCGTCTTTTTGCTTCATGATGTTTTCCGTCTGTTCCGGCGAAAAGGTTAAGACAAACTCTGCAACAACAACACGGTTCTTAGCGGTAGTTTTCCCGGTCCTCTGCTTAATCTCTGCTATCTTGTCATTGACAATTTGCAGAGTGGTTTTACCCGGATATTTGCGAAAAGTCATATTCTCATTCTGTCTGTCTGCATTCTTACGACCGCTAAGATGTTCTCTGTTATTGTTATGTCTATCTATCTTCGGGCAGCCGTTCTTCTGGTATTTTTGAAATCTCATAACACAAAAATTATTCATGTCAAGCCCTCCTGTTTTTTGTTTTATTCGATTGTAATTTTATAATTTTGTAAAATTATAAAATTACAAACTCAACGGATAAGGGCAAAAATGAGAAGTGATTTTGCCCTTTCCGTTTCGGCAATCCTCAACGATAAAAAACCTCTTTGTAAGTGCAAGAAGTTTTTTACCGTTTCGGAAATGTCCTTAAAAAAATTATGAAAGATATGTTATGCTTTCAAATGTTTTTTTAAGAACATTGACTTACTACGGGTTCTAACGAACCCAGTAAGGCAGGGCTTCGCCCTACAACCCACAGGGGGCAAGCCCCTTGACCCCCTTTCCCACAAAAAACAAAGTCATTATTTTGTGTGTGCAAAAAAGATATGTGGAAAAAATATCTTAGCATTTTTTTCGTCATTCTTTTGATTGTAAAATTATAATCTTATAAAATTATAATTTTATCATTTGTATGAAAAACATATCTTTCATACTTATTATGTAAAACAAAAAGAGGCACACAAAAAATAAAAAAGACCCATAAAGACCTCATGGGCAAGGAGAGATTTTATGACGATTGAAGAACAGATGTATGATGAGATAATGCACAAAATGCCGCACCGTATAGCCGAACTGGTAAAGACGATTGACACGATACACAAAATGCTTGAAGCCAAGGGATACGGAAAACTAAATGATAACCTCGACCAACTGAAAAAGGCACTTGAACAAATGGAACATGAATATAGCGACATCTACGGTTCAATTTATGTAAATAACGACTTTGAAGCACTCTTACCCGAAACGACCGAAGCGATGAAAGACTGGTTAAAAAATGATGTTATTGATTACCCGAATACTTCCGTCGGCAGTATGCAAGGTATGTTAAATTACAACGACCGTATAACCGACAAAAACCAACTAACGACATTCAATGACTATGATTTAATTTCTTTTAGAGATAACGAATTTAAGGAATGCAAATGGTTAGATGGTTTTGAACAGAGCGAAGAGTTCAAGACACTTTGCGAATACTACTATAACGAAGAATACGACACAAAAGAAAGCGGCACCTTTGAGGACAACTACATAAAAGAAAACGGCGATTTTGATTTTTACAAGTTTGAAAGTGAAACCAATTTTACAGAAGATATAGCCAACCCATATTTTGAACAGATGATAAACGACCCGGACATCAGCGAAAAGATAGAGCAGACCAACGAAAAAATATATAATGCTTTTGACGAGAGAATGAAAGCACAAACCCAAGAGCAAGATATAGACACTTTCATTAAAAGTTATGATGACATCCAAGCAACCATTCTTTATACGAACGGGGACGGAAACCATATTAACGAAATTAAATGTATCAGCGACGGGAAACTGCTAACACTTGACGTCAGCAAGATGAACCTTGCAAACGACACACCCCCGGAAAAGATAGAACAGATAGCAAAAAACATTATCGCTTCAACAAAAGCAAAAGACCCCATTATTAAACCCGAACCGATAAAACAAAACAACGATTTTGAAAGATAAAAAATAAAACAAGGAGATTAAAGCATATGGAAAGAATAACATTTTTATTGACAGCTCAAGAGAAAAGAAATCTAAAAATAAAAGCCCTCGAAAAGGACACAACCCTTTCAGGACTTTTAAGACAAGCACTGGAATTAACCCCACAGACAAAACAAACCACACAGGACAGAATAAACGAGATAAACGACATCTTAGCAAAAAACGGAATGAACATGACAGCCGACGAAAGAAAAGCCTTGAAGATTGAGAGAGAACAACTAAAAGCCCTTTGATTATAAAATTATAAAATGCTAAAGGGGGAAAATTACAAAATGATAAAATTAACAAATGAGCAGATTATAAAGCAACTGCAAGAAGAGAACGAAGACTTGAGAGAACAAAAAGAACAACTACGAAACAGTATCAAAATATTATTTTGGGACTACGAAGAGGAAACACAAAAACTAAAAGACCGTATCGAACTTCTGGAAAACACGCTTGATGATAATTACATACTCATTGAAATCTTGCAGAGCCAGATTGACCGATACGAACGAAAACTAAATCTTAAAAAAATAATTTATTTAGACAAAGGAGATAAAAAGATATGGACAGAAACACATTAAGCCATTATGGATGGATTGTAATAGTAATAATTATATTATCTTGCATGATAATCATGAGCACACCTCTTGGGAAGTTTTGGGCGAGAGGTTTTGAAGCGACATGGGCAGGTTTCGGACAGACAAGCAATAATGCAATGGACGTCATAAAACCGAACCCCGACACAAACCCGGACACACCGGACCCGACACCGACACCAGATGAACCAGACCCAACACCAGACCCGGACACACCACCAGAGGACGGCGAAATATACATGGACAACGATTATATTTACACATATCATGCAGAAACAAGTTATACATATGACGGATGGCACGTCCAATGTATCAACAATACCAAAACAGAGTATAGCCCAATTCTTACAGAAATTAAGGGCAAGCCGATAGTAGATATGAGAGAAACATTCACCGGTTGCAATGATATGATTAAATCACCGACAATTCCAGACACCGTAAAGACAATGACAAGAACATATAATAACTGCACTTCTCTTAAAACATACCCCATAATACCTGATACCGTGGAAAAAATGATATATACCTTTGAGGGATGCACATCCTTAACAAGTGCCACAATGCCACGAAATGTAAAATGCTTTAACGGCACTTTCAAGGACTGCACATCTCTTAAAACCATTTACCCGGACGGAGGTTCAAGTGCAGAACAAATGAACAACACCTTTGAAAACTGCACATCTTTGAAAGACCTAAACGGTTTCGCCATTCCAGAAACAGTAATAGGACTGAACAGCACATTTAAGAACTGCACATCACTAACAGGTAGAATAACGATTAATGCAAACCCGACAATAGAAGCAGGACTAAACCAAACTAGTTGGTTTACCGATATTTTCAAAGGAACAACACAATCAATATACTTGACAGGAAATAATAAAAACAACTACTTAACCAACATGGCAAAGACAAGCAGCAACGGAAACATCCATGTTATGTAATCAATAAAGCAAAAAGCACGGTCTAAAAACCGTGCTTTCTTTTATGCCCCGAAAAGTCATATTTATATTGTCCATCCAAGCAATAAGCCCCCTTAACAACATCTAAATTCTTTTTTTCTGGGACGGGGACTTCATGAGACGGTTTCTTATCTTCCGCCTTGTCTTTTGCTTGCCCATCTTTTATATCTCTCTTAAAGAAATAACCGCCTTGCAAGCGCAAGGCGGTTATTTTCTTATCGTCCATAAAATGACTTCATATACCCATTAACAACATTATAGGCGGTAATCTCTCTGCTTATATTCGACACCTTAACGGACTTAAAGAACTCGCCGCTTTTGTAATCTGCTAATAAGTCCTCATCTTCTCGCCAGTTATAGTTATTCATTATCTCGTCAATCAATAATGCTTCTTCCTCTTCCGTCTCACAATCTGAACCGTGCAACCAATAAGCCCCCTTATTGACCCCTAAATTCTTTTTTTCTGGGACGGGAACTTCATGGGACGGTTTCACGGCTGCGGGCTTGTCTTCCGCTTGTGCTGTCTTTTCTGTCAAGTAATCTTGCAAGTCATTGAATGACTGCCTACTCTTTTTTGTCTGTCCTCTTATGCTTAAATATGCTTGAAGCACAAGAGGGTTTTTCTTTGCCAACATATCAAACTCATTTAACCACTTTTTCTCATAACTCTGATATGTGCTTTTCAAGTCATCGTCAATATCAATATATCTTTTATTATTGACATCATCAACAATCATTGCCTTTCTAATCACCGCTGCGAACTCTTCACCATTCAAAAACATGGTATTTGCTAACTGATAACTCTTTATGCAAGTATCGTTCTTTTCTCTCATAACTCTTTTGTTCTCATTCTTGCTCATTCTTTATGCCCCCCTTTCTTTTGTTCTGCTTTCTTTTTCTCTCACGTAATACGACCCTTAATTCCTTTTCAAGATATATCTTGAAGAAAGCGACGTCTTCCGTGTCTGCCTTTAATTCTTCGCCTGCAAGATACTGCAGGGCAAGTTTAACCATAGCCCCGTATCTTCTATCGTCTAAGAAATTATAATGTCTTAAAACTCTTTCCATAATCAATACCTCACTTTATATTTTTATAAGATAAAAAAGCAATTACCGCTTTATCTTCTAAGGTAATTATGAAAGATACATTTTGCAAAAGCGGAAAATCCGCTTTTTCCTACAAGTACAAATACAAGTACAAGTACAAGTGCAAGCACTTGTACTTGTACTTATTCCTAGAAAAACAAAAAGGGGAAATACTTAAAGCATTAATAATAATTAATAGCATGAGAACAAAGAAAGAGAGGTTTCGAAGAAAACTCTTCTTTCTTTGTCTTTTGGCCCTTTAAGAATAAAGGGCATGGATGGGGGGTCTGGGGGGAAACCAAAAACAACAAAAAAACCGCCCCGAAAAAGGGCGATTTTCCCACATATCTTTTTTTCGATTTAGTGCAAACTTTGTGCTAAACCCGAAAAAACCGCCAGAACCCCTTGAAAATCAATGATTTTGATTTTCAATCCGTGACGAAGCCCGACACGGCAGAGCCTTCGAGGGACTTCTTAACAGATATTTTAAATAAGATACAAAGCAGAAAATATAAAAACGCGCTTCTCCGTTTTGCGGGGAAGCGCAGTTTTTTTAAAAAGAATTACTTATGATGCGCACTTTTTACAAGGTGTCAAGCCTGCGTTTTTTGCCTCTTTTAATGTTACCTCATAGCTGTTTTTGCCGCCGCAATCGGGGTCTAAATGATAGCGTTTGCCCGATGGCGTTCTGTACACCTTTTGACCGCTTACTTCTTTTTGGGTGGTATTGTCGGTTGCGGGTTTGTTTGTAGTGCTGTTGTTCTTATTGCTGTTATTATTCTTGTTACTGCTACTGTTACTGTTATTGTTGCTATTGTTCTTATTGTTGTTTTTAGTGGTGTCGGTGGTTCCGCCCGAGGACGGTCCCGTGTTTTTTCCCGTGGCATAATCTATTGTTATTTGGGGCTGAACATTATAACAGAACACGTTAAACTGTATTCCCTCGCCATTATCTTCAACAGAATACGCTTCTATTTGAACACCGTCGGCAAGAAGATTGTTGCCGTCATAAATGGGCGTAACTCTGTACGCCACATGATTGCCTGTTTCTTTTATGTAGTCGGCAACCATATTTTCAAACGGCAGCATACCGCTTACGTTAAGATACTTTGTTCCCGTAATAAGATTTTTTTCGTTTGCGTTTTCGGCGGATAATTGCCAACCGATTAAATGACAGCGATTATATAGCCAACCGCCGCTGATACAATCATATTTTCCCTGAACCCAGCCTGTCGGCTTGATGGTGCTGATATCGCCTCTTTTTTCGCCGTCTTTGGGCATTGTATCCTTGCCGACGGAGGCTACAGCAACACCTGTCCGCCCGAGTTTATCTAATTGACTGTAGCTTTCGTAACCGGTTGTTTTGAGCTCTGCCGCAGAAAAATTAGGAACATTATTGTTAACTGTAACATAAGGTTTCCCCGAATATGCAGGTACGGAAGAATGCGAAACGGGTTTTGCAGAACCTGTTCCGACGGGGTTTTGAGAGTTTGCGTTTTTGTTGCTTGTATTGACAGAACCGCTTGTCGGTTCGCCTGCGGCGTCTAATGAGCTGTTTGTTGAAACATTCGGTGAGCCTGTCGCAGAATCGGTCGGGGAGTAGTCGGTTGTTTTATCCTTTGACGTATCTTTAGATATTGTGTCGGTAATGCCGCCGCTGTTATTATTGTCGGTTTTTACATCGGAAGAGGGGAATGCAAATGCTCCCGCAAACAAAAGGACAACCGCCAGGACAATTGAAATCGTCTTGTTAAGTCTCAACTTGCTTCGCAGCTTCGTAACGGGCGCCAAAGGCGCTATGATTGCGCCGCCCAAAAGAAAGAGCGGAGCAGCCAAAAAGCCGCCCATTATCAAAGAAGACAACGCCATTAGTGCAAATACGGCTACACCAATCCACCTGAATACCGTTAAACCTTTTTTCATTCTGTTTAACTCCTTTTCTTGTAGATTTCAAGAGTTATCTTTTCGTGGGAGGAACCCGCAAAATCTTCGGTTTTTATTTTTTTGAACCCATTCTTTAAATCAACGTTAAAGTACATATCCGCAGGATAATCTCTGTTCCATTTGAACAAATACACCTCATCTATGCAATCAACGGGTATTTGCACGTTTTCCGCAAAGCAAAAATCGCCGCTTGCCGCCTTTGAAACAAAGTCGTCGCATACAATCAATTTATCGGTATTTTCAAATTGCTTTGCACTGTATTCATTAATATACAATTTGCTGTCGCCGATAAGAGAAAGTATTTTTTCTCTCAGCGTTCTGTCCTGACTTTGCCGCCTGTTGTTAAAGAGCATTCCGTTTGACTTATCAACACAAACAATGAGTTTCAAATCTTACACCGCCTTAAATATATTGTTTTCGTCAGATGTTTACATTATTGTATCATAAAATGAATAATTTGGCAATTCATTGCTTTAGGCTTGTACGCAGGGACTTTTTTCACAGCCCCAGATTGACAAAAAATGAACAATCTTATATAATCTTGCTGTGAAATTACACGCTTTGCCGCGTATTTAAAAGCAGAGCGCAAGATATTTTTGGAGGCTTTTTTATGTCATTCGATTTACCGTTTACCGCCGCCGATTTAAAGGCGGGCGTTGAAAAAATGAACTCTTTCGGCATAAGGACGACGGGTTCGCCCGCGCACAACGCCTTTGTCGGCTATATTAAAGAGCAAATAGAAGAAATGGGCTTTGTGCCCGAAAGCGATTATAAGCTTTTTGACCGCTGGGAGGCGCGAAACGCGTCAATTACAATTCATTCGGAAGAGGGCGATATTCCCGTTCACGTTTCATCGCCGTTCCCGTATTCGGGCGAAACCGATGAAAACGGCGTTACCGCAAAATGCGAGCTTGTTTTAGGAAAGCATATCAACTATTTAAAAGCCAAAGATAAAATTGCGGTTGTAAAGGTCAAAGACTTTAAAAGCGTTTATTCGGGCGTTGCCTTTAACCAGAAAAAGGCATTCCCGAAGGATTTAAAAATTCCGCGCTATTACAAAGGGCCTGTGGCTTCGGCTTTTGTTAAATTTCCGTTTCTTGAGGTTGCGGCGAATATGGGCGTTAAGGGCGTAATCTGCATTTGGGAGGATATGAGCGACGCCATGGTTGAGGGGCAGTATCTCAACTTCATTCTCGGTTATCAGGGCGTGCCCGCGCTTTGGGTGAACGAGCACGACGGAAAGCTTATTCTTGAAGCGTGCAGACGAAACGACAGCGTAACGCTGACGCTTGAAGCCGAAAAAGAGAAAAACGCCGTCGGCGAAACGGTTTATACCGTTTGCGAGGGCGAAAATAAAGACGAGTGCATAATAATAAATACACACACCGACGGCGTAAACTGCGTTGAAGAAAACGGACCTATAGCGCTTCTTAATATGCTCAAATTCTTTAAAGAGCACAAGCCCGCAAGAACGCTTGTTTTTGTGTTTACCGCAGGTCACTTCAGATTGCCCGAGTTTAAAGCGCCTAACGCCGTTAACGACCAGGCGACTTCTTTGTGGATTTACAATCACAAAGAGCTGTGGGACGGAAAAGACGGCCATATGAAAGCCGTTGCGGGGCTTACCGCAGAGCACCTCGGCTGCCGCGAGTGGAAAGACTTTTACGGTGAGTACAAGTGCACAGACCCCGTTGATATTGAAGTCGTTTACACCGGCAACCGCGAAATGGATAAAATCTATTTTGAAAGCATAAAGGACAGAAAAATGGTTCGCACGGTTACGCTTCGCGGGCACAACTTTTTGCATTTCGGCGAGGGTCAGTCGCTCTTTAACGTCGGAATCCCCGAAATCGCTCTCGTTACTTCGCCCGATTACCTTTGCGTTGAAAGCGAAAATCACGAAATGGACAAATTCGACGAAGAGCTTATGTTTGAGCAGACCGATTCGTTTATAAAAATGGTCAGTCTTATAAACGAGCGCAGTGCGGAAAAGCTCGGCAGAGCGGATATTTATTCGTTCGGTTTGGGTAAAATATAAATAAAGCCGTATTATAAACAAAAATCGGAGCTGTAATTAACAGCCCCGGTTTTTTTGCAAAAAATTTATTAATATTTCAGCGCAAGAACCGTTTTAAGCACATTTTTCGCCGTTCTTTGCAATTCGCCCAAAGTAATGCCGTCGGGCTTGTTATATGTTTTTAAAAGCGTGCCGTCGGGCTTTCTTTTGCCGACTCTTTCGCCGCCCGGCATAAGAACGTCTACCTGCGCTCTTACGCGGTACGCATTGTCGCGCATCTCGGGAAATTCGGGGCTTTTGCTTTTCTGCATCCACCAGTCGGTTATGACGTTGCCTTCATAGTGCCATTCGTTTCTTAAAATCTGCGTGCAAAGGTCATAGTTATAGTGGCTCCAAACGCCGTTCACCTTGTTATAAGACGTCATAATGTTAAGCGGCGAGCTTTCTTTAATGCATATTTCAAAGTTTTTAAGATAAATTTCTCTTAACGCTCTTTCGCTTACGCGCGAATCGTTTTTGGTGCGGTTCGTCTCTTGGTTGTTGCAGGCAAAGTGCTTGGGGCATGCCGAAACGCCCGCGCTTTGAAGTCCTCTTACAACCGCCGCCGCAGATTTGCCCGAAAGAAGCGGGTCTTCGGAAAAATATTCAAAGTTTCTGCCGCAAAGCGGGTTTCTGTGAATATTCATTCCGGGGGCAAGCAAAACGTCCGAGCCGCGGTCTTTCATTTCTTCACCGACTTTTTTATAAACCTCGCTCAAAAGCGCTTCGTTCCAGGTGCTCGAAAGAAGCGAGCCGATAGGCAAAAGCGAGCACGACGCTTTAAGGCGTATTCCCGAAGGGCCGTCGGTTGTGACAATCGGTTTTACACCCTTGTCTCTTAACGATTGCAAAACGCCGCCGAAAACGCCCGCGTTACCCTCTGCGCCGAGGGGAGAACTCATTATATAGTCGCCGCGGCTTATCGCTTCAAGCTCTGTTAATGAAAGCTGCGCCGTAAATTCGTCAAGAGTGCACTTTTTGTCTTTTACATCAGAAAGCTTAAGGCCGCGGTCTCCCGTGAGCGGCACTGCGTGCGGCAGTGCTTTTGAAATTTTTGCTTTAAGGCTTCCGGCGTCAAGCGGAACGCTTTCACTGCCTTTTTTTATTTCACCGTCTTTTTTTACGGCTGTAAGGCGCATAAAGCTCTCTTTCGGCGCCATACACTGAGAAAGCTTTTCTAAAACAAGCGTTTCCTGCAATGTAAATCCAAAAACTTTTTTTGCGCTTCTTACGTCGCTTCCGACAAAAATTTCATATTCGCCCGCTTCGGGCACAAAGCACGATTTGTTGCCCGAAACGCCCGGGTCGTCAAAAGAAGCAAGACGTGAAAGCGGGAAGGAAAGGGAATATTCTTTTTCTTCACCCGGAAGAATCTCATCTGTTTTTAAAAACGCGCAAAGCACTCTTTCGGGCTTTGACAAAGCACCCTGCGGCGCTTTGCCGTACACTTCGACAACCTCTTTCCCCGAGAATTTTTCGGAGGTGTTTTTGACTTTGAAAGAAATTTTAACGGAGTTTTCGTTCTTTTGCGCCGAAGTTATTTCGGTCGAAAATTCGGCGTAAGAAAGCCCGAAGCCGAACGGGAAAATAACAGCGTCCTTTGCAAAGGTTTCAAAATATCTGTAGCCTACAAAAATATCCTCTTCATAGTTATTAAAGTCGCGGTTTCCGAAAGCGCGCGCCGACGGATAGTCCTCATAGCGCTTTGCGACCGTAGAAATCATTTTGCCCGAGGGCGTTTTGTCGCCGAAAATAAGGTCGGCAACGGCATTGCCGCTTTCCATGCCGCCTTGCCACGCAAGAAGAAGCGCAACGTCGTTTTTGCAAAGCGAAAGTATTTCGTTAAAGTCCGTCACGTTTCCCGTGTTAAGAATTACGGTGGTCTTTTTGAATTTTTCGGTAACGCCCGAAAGAAGGGCTTTTTCTTCTTCGGTCAAATAAAAACTGCCCTCTTCAAGCGTGTTTTCGCGGTCCTCGCCCGCGGCTCTGCCGATTATTACAATTGCCGCGCCGCTTGTTTCGGCGGCTTTTTCAATCTGCGCTTTTTCTATGGGCGCTTCGGGGTAAAAACGCGGCCAGTGACCCCAAAAGCCGTGCTCGGGCGCGTTATTTTCGCACCATTCTTTATAATATCTGTCTAATTCTTCGTTTATTGTGCCGCCAACGTTTTTAATGCCGTCAACAAGATTTACGGCATACGGTTTTACGACATCGCCGCCCGAGCCGTACCCGACAAAAAACCAGTCTCTTTGGCATCTGCCGAAAACGGCAACGCTCTTTTCCTTTTTAAAAGGCAAAACGCTGTCATTTTTCAAAAGCACGGCGCCCTCTGCCGCCGCTTCGCGCAAAAGCCGGGGCATACCGTCGGTAATTTTAACCTCGCAAGGTGCGCTTTTAGCGCGGTTTTCGCCCTGCGAAATGGTGTTTACAAGACGGCTGAAGCCTTTAAAGGCTGTGTTTTTAACGGATTTTATAAGATTCATTTTATGCACCTTCCGTAACCGTTTGAAACGGCTTTTTATACGTTTAATTATATATTGTAAAAAGATTTTAGTCAACGGAAATATACCGAGTAAATTTTCTTGCTTTTTTTATAGACCTATGATAGAATATGAAAAAAATGTGGGGTGACACTAATGGTAGGAAAAGGATTAAAAGACCTTTGCAATGAATATCCGCTTAAAAGTTCAAACGGCGTTGTGTACGGTGTGATTGGCGGCTATATGTGCACGTTTTCAGAGGGCGCGGGCTTCAAAACGCTTGCTGTTTCGGGCTTTGTAAGCGACGAAGCCGCAGGCAGACTCAATTCTTCGCTTGACAGAAAACAGCTTTTAAAGCAGTACAGAATTAACGATATTTCCGTAATTCGCGAGGGCATTACGTTTGTGTTTACGGATACGGTGGGCACGTTAAAGCTTATAAAAGCATTTTTGGGCGAAATGCCTGCGATGCTTTCTTCTGCGGGCGTTCTCGGCGACGGCGTTTGCACTTCGTGCGGACAGCCTATAAGCGATTTATCCGACACAAACGTGCTTCTTATAGACGGCGTGGCTCACCGGGTTCACAAAAGCTGCTCTGAAGGACTTCTTTTAAGGTCTCAAAGCGAACAGGCTGTTTATAAGGAAGAAGATAAAAAGCTGGGCTTAGGCATTTTGGGTGCGGCGCTCGGCGGCATTGTCGGCGCAATACCGTGGGCTGTTGCGTATTATTTCAATTGGTTCTTTGCTGTCATAGGCGTGCTTATAGGCTTTTGCGCCAAAAAGGGCTATGAAATTTTGGGCGGCAAGGTCTGCAAGGCAAAAACCGTTGTAATATGCGTTGTAACGGTGCTTTCGGCGTGCCTCGGTCAATTCCTGGGCGAAGCTATGACGCTTGCTTCTTTAATAAAAGAAGGCGAGCTTGCAATATCCTATGCCGATATTCCGTATTCGATTATCTATCTTCTTTCTAACAACTCGGAATACCTTTCTATAGTCGTTAAAAACCTCGGACTCGGCATTATGTTTGCGCTTCTCGGTGTTTGGGGAATACTCAGAGCCTCCAGAAAAGAGCACAAGGACGCAGCGCTTAACGCAATTGTTCTTGAATAGAACCAGTTTTTTATCAGTTTCCGCATTCTTTGTGAATGCGGAAATTTTTTTGTTGACAAAACCGTCTTTGAGTGATATTATAACAATAGTTATATAACGCAAGATATTTAAAGTGAGGTGTTTTAATGCCGCCGAAACTCAAAATAAAAAAAGAAGATATAATAACTGCCGCCGCCGACGTAATAAGAGAAAGCGGCGCTTCGGGACTTAATGCGCGCGCCGTTGCAAAAAAACTCGGCTGCTCAACACAGCCGGTGTTTTCTAACTTTTCATCAATGAAAGAGCTTGAAAACGCCGTTACAGACCTTGCGAACCGCGACTTTTTTATGCGTATCACAGGCAGTAAGGATGAAAACAAATACCCCCATTACAAGGTTATAGGTATGGAATATATTCGCTTTGCGATAGAAGAACCCGAGATTTACAAGTTTTTGTTTATGCGCGACAGAATAGGCGACAACGACAGAAAAGACGCTTTTTCGGACGTAATGCCCGAGGTGATTTCAACTATACAAAATGCGCTTAACATAAGTAAAGCCGATGCCGAAAGACTGCATTTTGAAATGTGGGTGTTTGTTCACGGCATTGCTTCAATGTGCGTAACGTCGTATTTAAAACTTTCGGATGAGCAAATAAGCGGGCTTTTAACCGACGTTTATGACGGGCTTAAGTTCAAATATTGCAATAAGGAGTGAGTTTTTTGAAAAATATTATAGAAATTAAAGGCTTGTGCAAATCGTTCGGCGATATTAAAGCCGTAAATGATTTAAGCTTTTCGGTGGGCGAGGGTCAGCTGTTTGCGTTTCTCGGCGTGAACGGCGCGGGCAAAAGCACAACAATCTCAATGATTTGTTCTCTTTTGAAAAAAGACGCCGGCAGTATTGTGATTGACGGCGTGAATACCGACGAAAACAGCGGCGAAATAAAGTCGAAGCTCGGCGTTGTTTTCCAAAACAGCGTGCTCGACAAACAGCTTTCCGTGCGCGACAATCTTGAAAGCCGCGCCGCGCTTTACGGAATATGCGGCGGCGATTTTGAAAAAAGACTTTCGGAGCTTTCAGGGCTTTTGGACCTCGGCGGGCTTTTAAAGCGCAAGACAGGCAAGCTTTCGGGCGGTCAGCTCAGAAGAATAGATATTGCAAGAGCGCTTTTAAGCGAGCCTGAAATTCTTATTCTTGACGAGCCGACGACGGGTCTTGACCCGCAAACGAGAAAGCATATATGGAGCGTAATTTATAAGCTTCGCCGCGAAAACGGACTTACGGTGCTTCTTACAACGCATTATATGGAGGAGGCGGCAGAGGCCGACAACGTTGTTATAATCGACGGCGGCAAAAAGGTTGCCGAAGGCTCTCCGCTTGAACTCAAAAACGAATATACGGGCGACTTTATAACGCTTTACGGCGTGAAAGAGGACGAAGTAAAGGGCATGGGCGAAAGCACCGAAGCCGTTGCCGACGGCGTAAGAATAAAGGTCAAAAACACCGAGGAAGCGGCGGCTCTTATAATTAAGCACCCCGCGCTTTTCAAGGATTTTGAAATAGTGAAAGGCAAAATGGACGATGTGTTCTTAGCTGTTACGGGTAAAAAAGGCGAAGGAGATGACAATAAATGAAAACGTTTAACGTTCTTTTAAAAAGAAATATCAAAATGTTTTTTAACGATAAGGCAATGTTCTTTACTTCTCTTATAACGCCCGTAATACTGCTTGTGCTGTATGCAACGTTTTTGGGAAACGTCTATCGCGACTCGTTTCTTTCATCATTGCCCGAGGGCTTTTCGCTTGACGGAAAAATTATAGACGGCTTTGTCGGCGGTCAGCTTGTTTCGTCGCTTCTTGCGGTGTGCTGTGTGACGGTTTCGTTTTGCTCAAATATGCTTATGGTTCAGGATAAGGTGAGCAGGGCGCGCACCGATTTTGAAATTACGCCCGTTAAAAAAAGCGTGCTGTCGCTTAGCTATTTTACCGCCACGTTTATAAGTACGCTCATAATAAGCATTGCCGCTTCTGCGGTGTGCCTTCTTTATATACTTAAATGCGGCTGGTATTTAAGCCTTTCGGACATACTTTTAATGGCGCTTGATATAGTCCTTCTTGTGCTTTTCGGTACGGCGATTTCGTCGCTCATAAATTCATTTTTGAAAACGCAGGGTCAGATTTCGACTGTCGGTACTATTGTAAGCTCGGGCTACGGCTTCATAAGCGGCGCATATATGCCGATTTCGCAGTTTTCCGAGGGGCTTCGCAATGTTATTTCGCTTCTTCCGGGAACATACGGCACGTCGCTTTTAAGAAACCACGCGCTCGGCGGCGTTTTAAGAGAAATGAAAGCTTCGGGCGTGCCCGAAGAGATGCTTTCCGGGATACGCGATTCTGTTGACTGCAACCTGTATTTCTTTAAAAATGAGGTAAGCGTTCCCGCAATGTATGCGGTGCTCGGCGTTTCTACAATAGTTCTTATTGCCGCTTTTGTGACAATAACCTATAAGAGCGCAAAAAAAGCAAAATAATAATTTAATATAATAACCGGGGCTTCGGTAAGACCTTTTTGTCTTGCCAAAGTCCCGGTTTATTTAAATGATTTTCAGTCGGCAGACTTTAAAAGATTAGAAGTCGAATATAATCAATTAAAAAAGCATTGCCACATTCGCTTTGACAGTGTAAAATATATGTGATAAAAAGCGCCGCGGCGCAAAACCGGGAGGAACCGTTATGACACACATAGCAAAACCCACAAAACAGCAGCTTTTATGGCAGGATATGGAGCTTGGTGTTATTATCCATTACTGTATGGAGATATATAACCCCGATTTTAAAGAGTATAAAACCGCAAAGGTCAGAACAGAGCTTTCGCCCGATATAATAAATCCGAAAAAGCTCTCGGTTGAGCAATGGGTGCGCTCGGCTTATGAAGTCGGCGCAAAATACGCCGTTCTTGTTGCAAATCATTGCACGGGCTTTTCGCTTTGGCAAACCGATGAAAACGACTATTGTACGCGCTCTTTGAAGTGGAAAGACCATAAAGGCGATATATGCGCCGATTTTATAGAGGCGTGCAAAAAATACGGTATAAAGCCCGGTTTTTATTATTCAACGGGCTGTAACGGCTATTACGATATCGACGACGGCAAAAAGCAGGATTATTTTTCAAAAAAATACCGCGATTATGTAAAGCACGTCGAGGCGCAGGTAACAGAGCTTTGGACGCGCTACGGCGAGCTGTTTGAAGTATGGTTTGACGGCGGCATTATCCCGAAAGAAAAGGGCGGACCCGATATTTTGCCGCTTCTTGAAAAATATCAACCGAACGCCGTCAGCTTTCAGGGGCCGAAAGGCCGCCCGTCGAATCTCAGGTGGGTCGGCAACGAAGACGGCCTTGCGCCCGAAAACTGTTGGGCGACGACAAACGCAGGCGAAGCGAGCTTTGACGGAACGGTTAAAAATGAAGAAGCGGGCGTCGGCGACCCCAACGGCAAATATTACTGCCCCGCAGAAACCGACACGCCTAACAGAAGCTTAAGCGCTTTCGGCGGCGGCTGGGCGTGGCGTGCGGGCGAAGAGGATAAGGTGCGTTCAAAAGAAGAGCTACTTGACTGCTACATTCGCTCTGTCGGGCGCAACTCAAATCTTCTTTTGGGTATGGCGATTTCAACCGACGGCGATTTTCAGGACGAAGAGCAGTTTAAAGAGTTCGGCGCGCTTTTAAAAGAGACGTTTTCCAATCCGAAAGCCTTCGCCGAAAATATAAGCGAAAGCGAAGTAACTCTTTTTTCACAGGGCTTCAAAAAGTATTTTGTCGTGCGCGAGGATATAACCGACGGTCAGCACATTCGCGAATTTGTACTTTATGCCGATAAAAAAGAAATTTACAGAAGCAACTGCGTCGGCCATAAAAGAATAATTCCGCTTGAAAGCCTTAACGCGTCAAAAGCAAAGGAGTTTACGTTTAAAATAACCGAAACCGCAGGAGACGCCAAAATACGCGACGCCGCAATATACTAAAATCCCGTAAAAGTCCGAAAAAACGCGCAGTACCGCGGATTTTCGGGCTTTTTTTGCCTTTTTTGTCTGTCGAAACAGGAAGATATATGTATTGACATTAAAAATATATTGTGCTAAAATTTTAAAAGTCAGTGAATTGCGGGAGTGTGTCGGAATGACTGCTGAAAATCTCAAAACTCAAAGAGAGCGCTGCGGTTTCACACGCGGCGAAACAGAAGAGCTTCTTTGCCTTAAACGCGGTACCGTTGAAAAGTGGGAAACGGGTAAAAAGAAGCTTGACAAAAATGATGCTCAAATGCTTTCGGCATTTTTTATGCGCCCCCTTTGCAACCTGACCGAAAATGAAGAAGAATAAAGGACAGACTTAAAATGCAGGCAAACGAAGGAAAATCGCTTGAAATAAAAACAAGCACAGGCACATACGAAAGATATGCCGTTAAAACCCATTTTGTTCAGATAGGCGAAAATTATTGCGACCTTTTTGAAAAATACGTCGTTCCGGTATATAAAGAGGGCGACATTGTTTCGTCGAGCGAAAAGGTAATCGCACTTTGCCAAAAGCGCGTTGTTAAAAGAGAAGATATTAAAATCGGCGTTCTTGCAAAGGCTCTTTCGTCTTTTGCCGACAAGAAAAACCACGGCGGCTACGGCGTGGGTATGCCGATTAATATGCAGTATGCAATCGACAAATGCGGCGCTCTTAAAGTTATTTACGCTTCCGTAATGGCGGGCTTCGGCAAGCTCGTCGGCAAAAAAGGCGTTTTCTATGAAATTGTCGGCCGCGAAGTCAGCGGTCTTGACGGCTTTTATGACGGCTCGTGGGACGAATACAGAGACCTCGGCGTTGAAATTCCTTCGGAGCCCGATAAAGTCTGCAACGAAATAAAAGAAAAATTCGGCATAAGCATTATGATTGTCGATGCCAACGACCTCGGTCAGGAGATGCTCGGAAAGTCAAACGATATTACGCTTTCGGACGAACAGCTTCTTGAAATCATCAAAGACAACCCCGCGGGTCAGGGCAGAGAGTGCACGCCGTTTATCATCATCAGAAAAAAAGACTGATATTCACTGTGTTTTGCAAAGACATTTGTTTTTGCAAGGCACAGTCTTTTTTATATTTTTGTTTTGTGGGATATTTTTGCCAATACCGGGTTTTGCCGCGGCGCATTTTTTGTAATAAAAACTGATTGAATTTGAAATAATGTTATGATAGTATTAATTCGTGATAATTCGGATTATAGTTTAACGGCGGAAGAAGTGCCGTGAGGGAGTAAAAAATGACAATTTATAATGTTTTGGAGATGGCGGCGGGCCTTGCCTTTTTCCTGTTCGGAATGAACGTTATGTCGTCAAGCCTTGAAAGAATGGCGGGCGGCAAGCTTGAGCTTATTTTAAAAAAGATGACGGCAAACCCGTTAGTCAGCATATTTTTGGGCGCGTTAATAACAATTGCCGTTCAGTCGTCGTCCGCAACGACCGTTATGCTTGTCGGTCTTGTAAACTCGGGGCTTATGACGTTCGCATCTACCATAAGCGTAATTTTCGGCGCTAATATCGGCACAACGCTCACCGCGTGGATAACCGCTTTTTCGGTTGCCGAAACGGAAAACTTTTTTGTAAGTATGCTAAAGCCCGAAAACTTTTCGCCCATACTCGCAATAATCGGCATAGCGTTTATAATGGTTTCAAAAAGCGACAAGAAAAAGGCTGTCGGCTCTGTTTTTGTCGGCTTTACCGTGCTTATTTACGGAATGAAATTTATGGCAGGCTCGGTTTCGGGTCTTGAAGGCTCCGAAGAGTTTTCAAAAATTCTTGTTACCTTTAACAATCCATTTGTCGGCGTGCTTATAGGTACTGCCGTTACCGCCGTAATACAAAGCTCTGCGGCGTCAATCTCGGTTTTGCAGGCGCTTTCTTTAACGGGCGGCATAACATACACCATGGCAATTCCGATAGTTCTCGGTCAGAACATCGGCACATGCGCCACAGGCCTTATTTCGTGCATAGGCACAAATGCAAAAGCAAAGCGCGTCGCCGTGGTGCATACGCTCATAAAAATAATCGGTACTGCTGTGCTTTTGCCGCTGTTTTATCTTGTAATGCATTTCTTTAATTCCGCATTTCTCGACAAAGCGGTTGACCCCGTTGAAATTGCAATAATCCACACGGTTTTCAATATATTGAATGTGGCGGTGCTTTTCCCGTTTAAAAAGCCGCTTGTAAAGCTTACCGAGAAGCTTATACCCGACAAAAAGAAAGGCAAAGAGAAAGAAAAACGCGCCTTTTATCTCGACGAAAGACTTTTGCGTTCGCCGTCGGTTGCAATTTCGGAGTGCGACAACTTTACTTTTAAAATGGCGGAGCTTGCAAAAGTTACCGTGCTTAATTCAATGCAGCTTATTTTCGGCTATGACAAGGCTCTTTCAAAAACCGTTCACGAAAGCGAAGATATGCTTGACCTTTACGAGGACGAATTGGGAACATATCTTGTAAAGCTTTCGGCAGAAGCTCTTTCAAAATACGACAGCCAAAAAATATCGCGTATGCTTCACACGATAGGCGATTTTGAACGTCTCGGCGACCACGCGCTCAACCTTGACAAATGCGCTAAAGAAATTCACGACAAGGAAATAGTTTTTTCAAACGAAGCAAAGGCTGAAATTAATACGCTGATTAAGGCTGTGACCGAGATTATCGAAATGGCGTCTTCGGCATACCGCGAAAACGACGTGAAAAAAGCCGTTCGCGTTGAGCCGCTTGAACAGGTCATAGACAAAATGATATACAATATCAAGTCGAATCATATAGAAAGGCTTCAGCACGGCAACTGCACCATTGAAATGGGCTTTGTGCTTTCGGACCTTTTAACAAACTGCGAAAGAATATCCGACCACTGCTCAAACATTGCCGTCGCCGTTATCGAGGTCGGTCACGACACGTTTGACACCCATAAATATCTTAACGGCGTAAAATACGGCAACAGTGAATTTAACGCGGTTTATGATGAGTTCGAGAAGAAATATGCTATCTGAAAATATTAAAATTTTTTACGAGAACAAGGACGTCTGCATTGCAGAAAAGCCCGTCGGTATTCCGTGCGAGGGCGACGGGGAAACTTTGCCGCAGATTTTAAAGGGGCAGCTTAAAAGCGATGTTTATCTTGTTCACCGCCTTGACAGAAACGTCGGCGGAGTAATGATTTTTGCAAAAAACAAAAACAGCGCGGCGTTTTTGTCAAAAGAAATGCAAAAGGAAAACGGCGTTTTTGAAAAAGAATATATTTTGGTGACCGACGGCGTTCCGAAAGAACGCGAGGGCGTTTATAAGGATTTTCTTTTTAAAGATTCAAAAAAAGGACGCTCTTTTGTCGTTAAAAGCCAAAGAAAAGGCGTAAAAGAAGCTTCGCTTGAATACAGGGTTTTAAAAGAAAACGAAAATCACGCGCTCGTTTCAGTGAAGCTTCACACGGGGCGAACGCATCAGATACGGGTTCAGTTTTCTTCGCGCAAAACGCCGCTTTGCGGCGACGGAAAGTACGGCAGCCGCGACAACCGCGCAAAATCACCGGCGCTGAGGGCGGTAAAACTTACGGTTAAATTGCCCTGCGGCGAGATTAAATCCGTCTTTTCGCCGCCCGATTTTTCACAATACCCCTGGAGCGAATTTGACGGCTCGGCTGTCTTATACTGACCTGGTTGCCGAAAGCAAATAAATAAAATGAAACGGAAGTGGGATTATGGGAAAAAACATTAACGCACAAAATGCCGAAAGATGCGCAAAAATGACCGACGCCGAGCTTTCAAAAAAGCTCGGGAGCTATCAAAAGCAGGCGCGCATTTGGATTCTTGTCGGCTTAGCAGGCGCAATCGGCGGTATGGTTTCGTATTTTGCCGTGCAAAATACCGCGCTTAAAGCCGTGCTTACAGCCGTTCTCTTTTTCGGCGGCGTCGGCTGTGCCGTGTTTTTGGGCGGCGGCGCGCAAAAAAAGATAAAACAGCTTATGCAAAGCGAAATGGGCGATTTTTTCAAAGCCGAATTTACAAAGGCGTTCGGCGAAGAAGCCCATAACGCAAAAATGAATATTGACGAAAAGCTTATGAAAAAGCTTTCTTTGTTTGAAGGTCAGTGGGAAGAAATAGAAACCGAAAGCTTCCACGAGGGCGAATACAGAAAAGTGCGCTTTTCTGCCGCTAACGTCCGCCTTAACCATGTTTATGAGCGCGGCAATGTTCGCGAAGGATTAGAAACGTGCCGCCATATGGTGTTCAAGGGTATTGTAATTCGCTGTGAAACACGCCCCTTTGCCGTTTCGACCGTTTGTGCAAACGCAAGAACGGAAGAGTCAAAGGGCGGTATTCTTACAGGCGACGGCGCGCTTGACCGCTGTTATGTTTTTACGTCCGATTCAGATGGCAGTGTGCATATGCTTGCAACGCCGCGTTTTTCCGAAATGATACAGGACTTTTTAAAAGAAGTCGAAGGCAATCTTATCGGATTTTTGTTTGAGGGCGACACTTTAACGCTCGCAATCGAAACGGATTACGGCTTTGCTTCGGTTGCAAGCGACGTTGACTTGCGCGATATTGAAGCCGTTCGCCGCAGTTACATAAAATCGCTTTCGGAAATGAAAGGAACGCTTGATATACTTTTCAAAAATAATGAAATGTTTTCTTGTGAATAAGTTTAGATCCGCGCGCTTCAAACAAAAAAACGCGCGGATTCTCCTAAATAAGTGTTCTGTAATATATTCCGCTCGTTTTAGCTCCCGGCAGGGGGGCTTTTTCCTTTATTCTCATAACCGTTTCGGCGCATTCGCGCGGCGTTTCTTTTGTGAAATAAAGAATTTCAAAATCGGTGTCAAAGCTTTTTTTGTCGCCCAAGTAAAGCGGAACGGAATTTAAAAGGCAAGAGTATTTTCTGTCGCGGCACAAAAGCGTAAAATCTATGTTTTTTCGGTCTTTCAAAGCCTGAATTCCGTCACAGCCGCCGCAGCCGTTTTCGCCCTTTTGCGGGCAGACCCTGAAAAGCATCAGCGGTAAAAAGCCGTATGAAATGTATCCTCGGGGAATGTTTCCCGAAAGGGCGTTTATGCTGTCAATGCTCATTTCAAACGAAACCGTTGCCGACGAAAGCCCAAGCTTTTCATAGGAGATAAGAGAAAGCGAGTTTGTTATGTTGAGCCTGTGACCGCCGTGAAGCGTGAATCCGAGCTCTTTTGCAAGATAAAGCGTGCCGAAGTTTCCGACGGCGGCATCAAAAATGCCCAAGGCTTTTATTTCAAGAAGCTGTGAGCGCAGTGCGTCTGTTTCACCGGGGTACAAAAGCTCCGGCAGCTCTGCGATGATTTTAGGTGCCAAACCCGAAATTCCCTCTTTGTTTTTAAGAATCTCCCCGACAGGCAGACTGATATATTCAAAATCCGAAAAGCAGTCGGAATATTGCGAAAATTTTTCAAGCCGCGCGCGCATTTTGTGAGAAGCGCTTTTGTGCAAAGGCAACTCCTGCGGCACAACATCATTTACAGCGACATCTCTTTTTGTGTATTCTTCAATAAGCGCGTTTACGCCGTCGCGCCTTAACGCGTTTAAAGCGGACATGGACATTGTAAGCGAGTCGCAGTTGCAGAATTTAAAATCGGCAAGATAAAACGGCGTTCCGCCGAGCTTTTTAATGCTTTTTTCGGCAATTTCATATTCGAGCGGCTTTTTTTGCGGCTCCTGCGGCATTTCGCCGAAAACCGTTTTTGCGTGCCCTTCAAAAGAAAGAGAAAGAACCGACCTTTCGCCGCGCTTTAAAGAAAGCGACGCGTCAATAGGAAAGCGCGGAACTTCGTCTTTATAAAGAAGCGAAAGAGTGGGAAGTACGGGCGAAGCCGCGACAACGTCTTCTTTTTGCCTGAAACCGAACATATCGGCTGTTCTTTTTCCTTTTAAATATCCGTCCGTAAAACCGCTTCTTGAAAAAACGCTTTTTAAAAGCTCTTTGTCATAGCGCTCGCCTGAAAGCGCTTTTTTTGCGCTCTCTACAGCGGCGGCAACATATTCGGGGCGCTTCATTCTGCCCTCAATTTTAAAAGAAGAAACGCCCGCGTCCTTCAATTCGCCGAGAGAATCAAGATACGACATATCCTTTAAAGAAAGCGCCGCATTGCGGCAGCTGCTTTTCCAGTCAAGCCTGCAAACCTGGGCGCATTTTCCGCGGTTGCCGCTTCTTTCGCCGAACATTGCGGAAATATAGCAGTTGCCCGAAACTGACATACAGTGCGCCCCGTGAACGAACACCTCTGTTTCAAGAGGAGCGTTTTTTGCAACCGCCTTTATTTCTTCGAGCGACATTTCTCTAGCAAGCACCGCGCGCGAAAAGCCGAGCGACGAAAGAAGAAGCGCTCCTTCAAGATTATGAACCGCCATTTGAGTAGAGGCGTGCAAATGAAGCGACGGACAAACGTCTTTTACGGCTTTTATTGCGGCAAAGTCCTGAACAATAACGGCGTCAGCGCCGCTTTTTGCAATATCGGCAACGGTTTTGTAAAGCGCGGGACACTCTTTGTCAAAAACAAGAGTGTTTAACGCAACATAAACCTTAACGCCGAACGAGTGACAGTATTTTACGGCTTCAAACAGCGCGCTGCCCGAAAAATTTTCGGCGTTGCGCCTTGCGTTGAAGTCGCCCGTGCCCAAATACACGGCGTTTGCGCCGCACCTTACGGCGGCTTTAAGCTGTTCTTTTCCGCCTGCGGGGGCAAGAATTTCGGGGAGTTCTTTTTTCATACCTTTTCCTTACAGCGCGCCCTTAAAATATCGTCTTTTTTAACGTCAACGGGGCAGTTTATATAAAGCGTTTCAAGCGGATGGCACGCAGACTGCACGTCCTCGCCGCTTTCGTTTGTTATTTTTTCGACTTTAAAAGAAAGTCCGAGCGACGACGGCGAAAGTACCTCAAGCGTGTCGCCGACTTCAAAATAGTTACGCTGACGAATTTTCAGCACGCCGTCTTTTACATCGTTAAGCGCCGTACCTGCAAATGTGCACGAGTAGTGATAAAGTCCGTCGTTAAAGTGGTTGTGCACAAGCTCACCGAAATAAAAGCCGCTGTTATACGGCCTGTGGCTTACGGCTTCAAGCTCGTTTTCGAGAAGCTCAAGCGGTACATCGCCGTCTATTCCGTGGCGATAGGCGTTGACGACGTGCGCGACGTAGTATTCGGTTTTCATTCTGCCCTCTATTTTAAAAGAGTCAACGCCCGCATTTTCAAGCTCTTTAAGAAACTCTATTGATTTCATATCGTTCGAGCTTAAAATTGCCGAGTGGTCGCCGTATTCTTCAACCTGCAAATATTCCTGCGGTCTGTTTTGCTCAACAAGATAATATTCCCAGCGGCACGGCTGCGTGCATTCGCCGCGGTTGCCGCTTCTGCCGTTCATATAAGACGAAATAAGGCATCTGCCCGAATACGCCATACACATAGCCCCGTGCACAAACGCTTCGAGTTCAAGGTCAGATGGGATATGCGCGTGAAGCTCGGCGATTTCAGGGATTGTCATTTCGCGCGCGAGCACTATTCTTGAAGCACCCATTTCATAATAAGCCAAAGCCGCTTCGTAGTTACAGCAGTTTGCCTGCGTGCTTATGTGAACGTCAAGACGGCTTTCGGCGCTTTTTATAGCTCTTACCGCGCCGAGGTCCGCGACTATTACGGCATCTGCGCCTATGGAATAAAGAAATTTCGCATAATCTTTTAAAGCGTCTATTTCCGAATTTTTTGTGAAGCTGTTAACGGTAACATAAAGCTTCTTTTTGTTTTCGTGGGCAAAGCTTACGGCGCTTTCAAGCTCCTCTTTTGAAAAGCCCGCTTTTTCGGCTCTGAGCTGCAAAAGCGGCCCTCCGCAATAAACGGCGTCCGCACCGAAACGGATTGCTGTTTTAAGACAGTCTGAATTGCCCGCAGGGGCTAAAAGCTCTGGTTTTTTCATAAAATAACGTACCTTCCGTCGCGAAAGAGTGTTTCTGATATTGAATTTTACAACATTTCGCATACAAATACAAGTGTAAATGTTGAGCCGCTTTATTGACAGCGGCTTTAATAAAGAATATAATATATACAGACTTTAAACTGTGTAAAGGAGTTTTTTATAATGTCAAGAGTTTATAATTTTTCGGCAGGTCCGTCAATGCTTCCCGAATCCGTTCTTAAAAAAGCGGCTGAGGAAATGCTCGATTATCACGGCTGCGGTCAGTCGGTTATGGAGATGAGCCACCGTTCAAAGGTGTTCCAGTCAATAATCGACGAGGCAGAGGCCCTTGTAAGAGAGCTTATGAACGTGCCCGACAACTACAAGGTTCTGTTTTTACAGGGCGGCGCTTCAACGCAGTTTGCGGCAATTCCGCTCAATTTTATGAACAAAAACGGCAAGGCCGACTACATTGTAACCGGTCAGTGGGCAAAAAAGGCATATCAGGAGGCACTTAAATACGGCGACGCAAAAGTAGCGGCTTCTTCTGCCGACAAAACCTTCTCATACATTCCCAAAACCACAAACGCCGATTTCAGAAAAGACGCCGACTATGTTTACTATTGCATGAACAACACAATTTACGGCACGCTTTTCAACTATATTCCCGATACGGGTGATGTTCCGCTTATATGCGACATTTCAAGCTGCTTTATGTCAGAGCCGCTTGACGTTTCAAAATTTGCCGTTCTTTACGGCGGCGCACAGAAAAATATTGCGCCCGCAGGCCTTGTTATAGCAATCGTCCGCGAAGATATGCTCGGCAATGCGCGCGACATTACGCCCACCATGCTCGACTATAAAGTTCAGGCCGACAACGGCTCAATGTACAACACACCGCCGTGCTATATAATTTATATGTGCAAGCTTGTTCTTGAATGGATAAAGTCAAAAGGCGGAATTGCAGAAATAGGCAAGCTCAACCGTGAAAAAGCGGCTGTTCTTTACGACTTCCTTGACAGCAGTAAAATGTTCAAGGGCACCGTTGTTAAAGAGGACCGCTCTCTTATGAACGTTCCGTTTGTAACCGGCAGCGACGAGCTTAACGCAAAGTTCATTAAAGAAGCCGAAGAAAACGGCTTTGTCAACCTCAAGGGTCATCGCTCCGTCGGCGGAATGAGAGCTTCTATTTATAACGCAATGCCTATTGAGGGCGTTAAAAAACTCGTTGAGTTTATGAAAAAGTTTGAAGAAGAAAATTCCTGAGGTAAAAGATTTATGTTTGACATTTTAACGCTTAACAAAATTTCAAAAACGGGACTTAACGAGCTTAACGAAAACTACTCGGTTTCGGATTCGTGCGAGTCGCCCGACGCAATTTTAGTCCGCTCGGCAAATATGCACGAATACGCCTTTTCCGATAAAACCCTTGCCGTTGCAAGGGCGGGCGCAGGCGTAAACAATATTCCGATTGAAAAATGCACCGAAAAAGGCATTGCCGTTTTCAATACGCCCGGCGCAAACGCAAACGCCGTTAAAGAGCTTACCGTGTGCGGGCTTTTGCTTGTGTCAAGGCGCGTTGCCGCGGCATACGATTGGTGCAAGACTCTTAAAGGCGAGGGCGAAAACGTGGGCAAGCTTGTCGAAAAAGGCAAGTCGCAGTTTGCGGGACCCGAAATTCTCGGCAAT
>DJRI01000179.1:0-8241 GCA_002440045.1 Ruminococcaceae bacterium UBA6364
CCCGCCGCGGCTTCGGCAAATTTGTCAGACTTTATGCGCGAATCGTAAGCGATTGCAACAGACGGCTCTTTAAAATTTTTGTTAAGGTAGTTTGCAAGACCCTGCGTTGCCTGTGATACGGTGTAAACATTGAGTCTGTTTGTGCCCGCGCCGATAACGCCGCGAAGGCCGCCCGTGCCGAACTCAAGATTTTTATAAAAACGGTCGAGAATTTCATCTTCGTTGCCTTTTATTGACTCAAGCTCTGTTTTAAGGTCGGGGTCAAGAACCGCCTCTTTAAGCCAAAGAGAATATAAAGCGTTTATATCATTCATAATCGTCGTCCTTTCTTTTGTGATAATTCTTTACAGAAATATTTTACCACCTGTTTTAGCTAAAATCAATAACCTATATTCTAAATTATACAAAGATTATCTTATGAAATTCGTGCGCCTCTTCGGCTCTTTTTCTGGAATGTTTATTCCCTCTTTTTTACCGGCTTCAATGCACTTTAAAAGCCACGCCGTATTTTTTGCGAGAGTGCGCATTATCTGAAGCCCCTCTTCGTCCTTTAAAACATCTTCGGGCTTTGCGCCGTGAACCATATTCCAATACTGCGACGAAACAACGGGCATATTGTTTATTAAGAAATATTTGTTAAGAACGTCAAGCGACGCCGTGCTCCCCGAGCGGCGGCACGAAACAACAGCGGCGCCCGGTTTATATGCAAAATATTTTCCGCCTGCATAAAACGCTCTGTCAAGCACGGCGCAAAGCGCCCCCGCGGGCGAAGCATAATGAACGGGCGAAGCAAAAATAAACGCGTCCGCCGTTTTTGCTTTTTCAATAAGCGTGTTTACAATATCGTCGTCAAAAACGCATTTGCCGTCTGTAAAAGCGCATCCGCCGCAGCCGGCGCACCCCCTCACGGGAGAAGTGCCGATATTAAAAATTTCACTTTCGACGCCGTTTTTTAAAAGAGTGTCTTTAATTTCGCAAAGCGCCGTATAGGTGCAGCCGTTTTTGTGCGGACTGCCGTTTACAAGCAATACTTTCATACTGTCAGCTCCTAAATCTAATCAATAAGAATTATTATTCAAACGCTTCCCTTTTTATTCCGTCGGGACGTTTACCAAATCGACCGTTTTATATTCGCGCCCGAGCGCGTGAAGAACCTTTTTTAAAAGGTCCTCGGTCTTAAACCTTACCGTTGCCGTGTTAACGCACGGGTGGCACGCAAAATATTCTTCCGAAAAAAGGCTTTTTTCAATAAGAAGCTTAACCTTTTTCTCTTTGTCGTACATAAGCGACAGCACTGTAAGGGAGCCGGGCGAAACGTTCAAAAGCGCTTCCATCTGCTCGCCGCTTGCAAATGACAGGCGCGAAGAGCCTATTTGCGACGAAAGATATTTTGTTTTAAAATTTAACGAGCCGGGCAAAAGAAGCATATAAAACTCGGTGCACTGCCGATTGCACAAAAGAAGATTTTTGCAAATTTTTGCGCCGATAATTTTTTCGACCTCTTCGCAAAGCTCGATTGTAGCCGCCGCGTCGTGGCTTGCCCTTACATAATCGGTTTGGCAGTTTTCCAATAAAATATAAGAATCCTGCTCTTTTTTTGTTTCGCATTTTTCGGGGCGGCTGTTATAAAGGGTTTTATCTATATACATCTTGTTCACCACTTTAAAGCGCCAAAGCGCGGTTTGCCGCCTCGCGAAGGCAAAAGCCCGTTAAAACAACTGCGTCCGCGTTATAATCATCGAGCACCGCTTTAAGCTCTTTTTTATTATCGCCGCTTGGGTCGCTCACTGTTTTTTCGATAAGCCCCAAAAGCCTGCAGCACTTTTTGTATTTAGCGCTCCATTTTCTAAGCTCCGAAAAGAGCGGCTCAGTGTAATCGCCGAGCATTTCACTGCATTCTTCGGACTTTTTTCTGTATGCCGAAAGAAGCGAAAGCGCCTTTTCTTTTTCGCCGTGATTGTAAAGGAACCAAAATTCCGAGAACATTGCGCTCATTTTGGGCGACGAATACATAGTAAGGCACGAAACATAAAGATGGTCGGCAAAATATGCGAAAAGCTCCGCTTTGTCTTTAAGAACGGCTTTGTGCGCGTTTTTGAGCGAGGCTTCTTGGTCGTAGCACTCGGGATTCCACAAATAATCGCAAAATGTTAAAAGCGGTATTTTGGAACACTCGGCGTATTCCATAACGTTTGAAATAATGCCCTCACAGCAAAGGTAAAGCTTTTT
Source organism: Ruminococcaceae bacterium UBA6364 (assembly GCA_002440045.1). Taxonomy (GTDB): domain Bacteria; phylum Bacillota; class Clostridia; order Oscillospirales; family Acutalibacteraceae; genus DTU089. The sequence goes on from DJRI01000179.1 coordinate 2,230, forward strand.
GTCGCGGCCGTCGATATAATTCAGGTGCATCTCCTGGAACATTTCGCAGTCGTTCACGGGGAAATTATCCCAGAAAAGCGGCGCGTGCTTTGCCGTGTCCTGAAGTTTAAGAGCCTCGCGGCAGGTAAGAACGCGCGAGCAGATTTCTTCACCCGTCCAAAACAGCGAAACATCTCTCGGAGTAGAAGTACCGAATTCCGAAATATAAAACTCGTCGCCCTTGCCGCTGTATTGCGTGGGGCAAACGGTCAATTCGATTTCACTGTCAACGGCTTTTAATGCCCTGTATGTTTTGTTTACAAGGTCCGTGTGAGCATAAACAATATCGCCGAATGCTTCTTCATCGTCTGAAAACTGAAATTTATTCGGTATATCGTCAAGCAAAAGCCCGAATTTTTTGATGCCTATTGAATAAAGCTGAGAAAACTTTTTCATCAAAAGGTCAAAATGCTCTTTTAAAGTGTAATGATATGAAAGCCCGGGGCCTATGCACCAATAAAAATCAAAATAATTTTCGCTTGCGAAAGTGAAAAGCTCTTTAATTTTTGAAAGCTCTTTTTCGGGGTAGAGCTCACTCCACTTTTCGCGGTGATATATATCGTCTTTGGGGGCGTAGTAATATGTGTTCATTCCGTTTTGAGCCATAAGCTTCATAACACTAAGGCGTTTTTCCTGCTCCCACGGCGCACCGTAAAAGCCCTCGATATATCCGCGTTTTAAAAACAGCGGATAGTCCTCGGTTTCGCCTTCAAACAATTCGCCCGAGGTTATCATTTTTGAAAGAGTGTTGGCGGCTCTGAAAACGCCCTTTTCGCACGAAGCCTCAAGAAGTATTCCGTCACTTTTAACCGTTATAAAATACTTTTCGTCGGTAAGGCGCGAAAGCTCTTTTATATATGTTGTTCTTTCGCTTCTTTTAACCGTAATTTTTATAGGGAATCCGCCGTTTTCAAGCGGTATTTTATAATCTGAGAAAACTCTTTTTACAACGTTTTCAAAATCACCCGAAACAAAAAACGAAGAAGCGCCGACAGTTTTCCCCTCTTTTGCGGATTTAATCGGAACAGGATATATCATAGATGTATTATCTCTCCTTTATATTTTTCTAAAAGCTTTTCGTTATATTCGTCGCCGCCGTCTGCGTTGCTGCTTTTAAAGCATTCGGGCGTTATGCCGTTTTCAACGCATTTTTTGACGGTTTCGGCGATTATTGCATTTAAAAGCATTGCGCCTATAACGGTTGAAGTCGGGCAGATTTTGCCGTCAAGCCCGTCAATTTTTAAAGACGCGTCGCCGTATTCGCCCATATTGTCAAGAACAACATCGGCAATTTCAAAAAGCCGCTTTTCGGATTTGTGGCGCGACGTAACTTTTAAAGTATGCTCCATACTTGTAAGCGCAATGACGCTTGCTCCGCGCTCTTTTGAAAGAAGCGCCGCGTCCACAGGAACGGCATTTCTGCCCGAATTTGAAATAATAATTACACAGTCGCCCTTTTTCACGCCGTAGTGCTCAATAAGAATTTCCGAATAGCCGTAAAGGCGTTCAATTTCGGTGCTTTTTGAAGCGGATTCGTGAAGCATTAAAGACGGCTCCAATATCGGCCTTATGTTCACAAGGCCGCCCGCCCTGTAAAAAAGCTCCTCTGCCAGCATATGCGAATGGCCCGTGCCGAAAAGAAAAATGTTTTTGCCGTTTTTTATTGTTTCAAAAAGAAGCTGTGAAGCCTTTTCGGCATTCTCTGCGCCCTCTGTTTTTTCGCGTTCTATTATTTTTTCTATATTTTCAATATATTCAAAATACTTTTCCAAGAAAAGCTCACCTCAAAAGAAATGCATTTTTAAGAGCGCCGTTTTCGGGCGGAACGCTCAGCCGCTCTACCGTTAAACTTTCAAAATCGCCGTGCACGCACTCGCAAAACGCATTATAAAAAATGCCGCTGTTTAAAAACACACCGCCGTAAACAAATATTTTTGAAAGAGTCGGCGTTTTATAAAGAAGCGGCTTTACCGTATCATAAAGCGCGCGGCTTTCAAAAAGAAGTATTTCGCGGCATATTTCGCAGCCCTTTTCGGCGCGCTCGTTCACAAGAAAAGAAAGAGCGGCAATTTTATCTTTCGACGTGTTTTCGGAATAGATATACCCTGTTAAATCCGAAAAATGGGAAAGCCCGAAAAAGTCCGAAACCACGCTTGTCAATTCCGGATTTTCGCCGTTGTCAAAAAGCTGCGCCGCCTTTTTTAAAAGCGAAACGGCTATTGAATAGCCCGAGCCTTCGTCGCCGAAAATATGCCCCCAGCCGCCGCGTTTTTCAAGACTGCCGTTTTCGCGGCGCAAAAGCGCCATAGAGCCTGTGCCGCTTATTACGACAAGGTGCGGCAAAGCGCCGCCGCACGAAGAAAGCGCAACGAACAAATCGCTGTTCATTCCGACTTTTTTTGCATTAACCGCGCCGCCGAAAAACTCACTTAAAAGCTCTTTTGAAGCTTCGCCGTCAAGAGCCGACGAGCCGACAAAAACCGCCTCGAAAGAAGTAACGCCGAGCTTTGAGGAAATGCCGTCAACAAGATTTTTGAAGTTTTCTTTTGCCGTTTTCATTCCCACGGAATAAAAATTTATCGTCTTGCCGACCGCTTTTAAAAGAATTTTTCCGTTTTCGTCAGCCGCAACGGCAGTTGTGCGCGTTCCGCCGCCGTCAACTCCGAGATAAATCATAAAGGCAATTCCTTTCGATGTCTTTTTTCAATTCAAAAAGACCGTTGTTGATTGCAGAGCCTGTATATCTTCCGAGCGACACAAATTCGTGATAATGATTTTCGGGGTCGCCCATGGTGTAGTCATTATCGGGGACAATGTAGCCGATGGCATCGTTTGCAAGCCCTAAAGCGTATGTGTCGGCGCCGAATATTTCACGCGCGGTTTTGTATTTAAAATCATAATGCCGCGCAGAGCTTTCGGCTTTAAGAGAAGCGCCGCCCGTAAGCAGGTCACAGCAATATTCGCCGGGAACCATAACGCACGAAAAGGCGTTGCCGAATTGCACATAACCGACCTCGGTAAAAACAGAGTATCTGCCGCGCGCTTCTTTTAATACCCTGTAATTTGCAAGCTTCAGCTTGCCCGCGGTTATAATAAGCGGGTTTTCTATCGGCACGCGAACCTCTTTTAAGCGAATATTCAAAAACGGCTCTACCCTTTTTTCTTCCGTCTTTTCCCAATTCTCGCACCACAGCGTATACTCGCCGCCGTTCTCTTTTGAAAGAAGCTCTTCGCGCTTTATTTCATCGGCGTCAAAAACCGTCGGGTCTTTTTTAATTTCAGCTTCGTCCTTTGTAAGCGAAAGAGCAATTCGCCCCATTTCGATGCCGAAGCGGCGCGACTGCTCCCAGCGCGCGTCAAGCGGCAAGCCGTCGTTTGAAAGCTCGCGCGAGGAATATATGGCGCAGATTGCGCCGTTGAAAAACATAAAATCAAAACCCGCCCTGTTGACGGTTTCGCCCATATAATAAATATAGTCGCCCGAAAGCTCGTGACCGCTTTCTTTTCTGCCTTTTGTGGGAAGCCCCGCAACATCGGGGTGTATTGGCAGATTGACTATCATAACGGGGCGTTTTTCTTTGTTTTCGGGAATAAAGTCAAGGCGAATCATTTCTGTTAAAAGCCCAGTTGCGGAAGGTCTGTTTTTATTTGAAAAATATTTTTTTGAAAGGTCTTTTTTTGCAAAGTACATTTCGCCGCGCTCGGTATTTTCGGCGGCTTCGCACATTGAAAGCGCGACCTTCTTTTTAAGAAAGCGCATAAAGCTTTCATCGGTGCCGGTTTCGGGGATTCCTTTTCCCGTTCTGTTTCTTTTGCCGTTTCGCTTTATTTTGCCGAAAAGGTCAGTCCAAAGCCCCTCGGTATCTATACAGCTGTGCGTGTGCGTGGAAAAGACGTTTATGCTCGCTATCTTTTTTTCGGGGTGCTTTTTTAAGAACAGCTCTTTAAAGCTTTTTCTTATATCTCTTATATCGGCGTTTGTTATGCCGATGCAGTCAACCGTGCAAAAAATCGAAATTCCGCGGTCCGAGCCGTCCGACACGGCAATTGTGCGCGCTTTCATTTCGTCTATAACGCATTCTATAAGATTTTTAAAGTTGTTGTCGGGCGAAATGTAGCCGCCGAGATAATGCGGATAGCTTAAAACGTCGGGCGGCACAAGAGAGCATTCTGAAAAGCCCAGTTCCCACGAGGCGCCCTTTTGCGGCTCTTTTAAAAACGGCACTGTACCTTCATAAAAATTTTCGGAGGTATAAGAATCAAAATCGCAAAAATCCGAAGCGTCTTTATAGCTTAATGAAATTGCCTTTAAAATGCCGTGAAATGTTTTGTCAAGAATGTTGATTTTTGTTTCTTTTTTCATAGCTTTATTTTAAAACAAAGCACAGGGAACTAAAAACACGGTGCCCTGTGCTTTTTCAATTAAACTCTTGTCATTATATCCGCAACAACCTCGGTATAGACCTGGTTTGTAAGATAGCCGAGAGAGTTGGTTTCGTGATAGTGCTTTCTGTCAAATACGTCTCTGCCCTGCTCGACATACGGCTGTGTTTTGTTAAGAACAAAGTCGTTGGGAACAACGCAATAGCCCGTCATATCGTTTGTAACGCCGAACACAAGAAGGTCTTTGTCGCCGACAATATCTATTATGGGCTTGGGGTTGATTTCGGGGCCTTTGCCCGTAGCGGATTTATCGGCAGAAACCGCGCCGCCGTATATTACCTCGGGGAAAGGCTCGCCCGGGAAGCAAAGAATCTGAAGAGAGCCGAGGCGCATATATGTAATTTCCGTAAGAAGCGCAAGTCCGAGGTCGCCCCTGTCGCAGGCATAGCGCTGTGACGAGCAAACTTTTATTGTAGCCATAAGCGCAAGAAGTCCGTTATCAACAGGCGCATAATACTGCTGACGGAGAATTTCGATTTCGGGCTTCATTTCTTTGTCGTTATCTATAGAAAGAGCCGCTTTTGCAAGAGCCTCGCCCTCAAGGCGCGTTCTTTGGGGCTTATCCTCGCAATACATACCGGGGTCAACCGCACCGATTGCGCCGACGCCGAAAAGCACGTTTGTCTTTTTTGTATCGTTAATGGTCTTTCTGAGCCAATAGGGGTAATCGGCGCTTACGTCGTGATTGTCGCCGCCCAATGTGTTGGGGTGCGCGGCAAAGTTTATAAACCAGGTTTCTGTAGAGCCGTCGTCGGGAACAAAGCGGATTCTTGTAAGAACATCGTGAAGCACAACGGGCTCGCGCTTATCATACTGCGCGTCGGGAACGTGAACCGTGCCGACAAAAAGCTTGCCCTCTTTGCGATTGGCGTATGCTTCTTCGGCAACCTCTTTTAAAGAGCGCAGAAGAAGGTCCATATATTCTTTATCCTTGCCGGTCTGAAGTCTGTAAAGCTGACCCCAATAGCCGACGGTATCAAAACCGCCGTGGGTGTGCGTGCACGAAATTGTGATGCCCTTGCAGTTGCTTTTTGCGCAAAAATCTTTAAGCGAATCGCGGACAATGTTGACTTCAAAATTCGTAAGACCGATTATGTCGGCGCTGATGTGGATTATGCCGGCGTTTTCGTCTGTGCCGTACCACATGGCGCTTACGGTTATCGGGTCGTGAACGCGGTCAAGCGTTTTGCCCATTCCGTGACCCGCTATCCAATATTTTTTGGCTTTAAGGTCTTTCGGCATTACTTCGCGCACGGCATAGCCACACACATATTTTGTTCCGCCTATTACAGTCGGCATTGTTTTGGGAAGCTCGGTTGCAATAATGCCTTTTCTTCTCAATTTTTTGCCTGTTCTTATTCCGATGTTTCTTACCGCTTTCGCGGCAAACGCGCTGAAATCCATATGTTGCCTCCGTAGAAAATCTATTTATACATACTGTATTTTACCAAATAAAAAGCCGCCGTGTCAACTGAATTACTGTATGAAAATCGAAGCAAATACTGTACGCTTTTCACAAAAAGAAATAAT
>DJRI01000179.1:8271-8680 GCA_002440045.1 Ruminococcaceae bacterium UBA6364
GTAAATTCATTGTTTGAGGTGTTAATAATGGGTAAATTATCAAATATCGACAACGCCGCCGCAAAAAAAGGCTCGGCAATAAACACGCTTTGGCAGTTCATCAAATTTATTGTTGTAAGTCTCGGCGCATTTGTTATTCAAACGGTTTTGCCGATAATAATTCAGCTTTTTATGAAAGAAGAATTTATTAACCAGGCATACAGCTTTTTTGTATTTTCAAGCGTCGGCGGCGAAAAGAACGGTCTTGGCTTTTTCATTGCTTCAACCGCAAGCAACATTGCCGCTCAGATTGTTTCGTTCTTTATCAACCGCGACAAAACCTTTAACTCCGACGCAAAGGTTTCGGTTACTCTTCCCATCTACATAATTTTCACAATCTTCCTCATTTGCTTCTCGGCATGGCTTGCCC
>DJRI01000030.1:0-658 GCA_002440045.1 Ruminococcaceae bacterium UBA6364
CTTATTTTGGGCAGCTTTCCGTCTGTCAAGTCGCGTGAAGCCGATTTCTTTTACGGTCATCTGCAAAACAGGTTCTGGCGTGTTGTTTCGGCTGTACTTTCGCACCCCGAACCGCATAGCGTAACAGAAAAGAAAGCTATGCTTTTAAATAACGGCATAGCTCTTTGGGATGTTGTCGCTTCGTGCGATATTTGGGGTTCTTCTGACAGCACTATTAAGAACGTTGTTCCGAACGATATAAGTGTTATTACCGACGTTGCCGACATTAAAAAAATTTATCTTAACGGCGGTACGGCTTCGCGCTTGTTTTATAAATATATAAGTCCGGATGTAAAAATCGAAGCCGTGACGCTCCCGTCAACAAGCCCCGCTAATGCGCGCTTTTCACTTGAAATGCTTGAATGCGAGTGGAGTATAATTAAAGAATATATTTAAAAAGACTGTGCAGAAAAATCTTGCACAGTCTTTTTGCAAATAACATTTTATATGTTTTTTTGAGCTTCTTTTACGATTTCTTCCATTTCGTCGAAATGGTCCTCAATTTCTTTTACAAGCTTTAACTGCGTCCTTGCTCTCACAAGGTTGTGGTCCGGGTAGTCTATTTTAAAATAAGTATCGCCGTTTAAATAATCGCCTAAAAAGCGCATTCCGCATTCAA
>DJRI01000030.1:711-6512 GCA_002440045.1 Ruminococcaceae bacterium UBA6364
CCCGCCGCACCGAGATAGCCCTCAACATACGCTTTATAAAGCTCTAAGCTGAGCGTAACCTTTGAAAGGTCTTTTTCATCTTCGGCGGCGGTGTTTGCGCCGAAACGAATGCTGTCGCCGAAGTCGTAAAGCGAAAGCCCGGGCATAACCGTATCAAGGTCGACAATGCAAATGCCCTCATTCGTTTTGTTATCAAACAAGATATTGTTAAGCTTTGTGTCGTTATGAGTTACTCTTAACGGAATTTTCTTTGCAGCAATAAGGTCGGTTAAAACAGAGCAGTCTTTTTCGCGGTCAAGAACAAACTGAATTTCAGGAAGAGCAGTTTCTTTTCTTCCTGCCGCGTCACAATCAACGGCTGTTTTAAAATCGTTAAAGCGCGAAACGGTATTGTGGAAATTCGGTATTGTTTCATAAAGCGTTTCAATCGGATAATCCGAAAGAAGCTTTTGAAAATTACCGAAAGATTTTGCGGCGTTATAAAACTCTTCGGCTGAATTAATCTCGTTTAAAGTGTAGGTACCGTCAACATAGTTATAAAGCCGCCAATATCCGCCGTCCTGCGCGATATAATAGCTTCTGCCGTCCTTTGTTCTGTAAACGGTGAGTGTTTCGCGCGAAGTATCTCCGCCGTTTGCGCTGATTTTTTTCTTTAAAAATTCGGTAACGCCGATTATATTTTCCATAAGCTCAACAGGCTTTTTAAAAACGTTTGTGTTGATGCGCTGAAGAAGATATTGAAGCGTTTTGCCGTTTTCATCCTCATACTCTATAACGAAAGTGTCGTTAATATGGCCGTTGTTTACGGGGTGAAAACCGATATATTTGCCGAACTCGGGGAACGCCTTTATTATTTCAATAAGCTTTGTGTCGTTTGTGATACTCATAATTAAACCCTTTCAATTAATTTAAATTCTTTAAAGCATTCGGGATTGTGAAATCCCGGCGGTAAAGTCGTAACAGGGAACATCGCGATATAATGCGGTGTTTCGCACTCGTCGCCGCATTTATAAAAATTAGCCCTGACTGAAGAAAAATCAATATTTTCTTCGCTTTCTTTATAAAGAGCCGATAAAAGCTTTTTTGAAATACGAACGTCAACGCCCCAAAAAGCGCCCAATTCATCTTCGCCCTTGAAGCTTTTAACATGGGGGGCAATATCTGTAAGGGTCTTTAAAAACACTCTGCCGTCTCTTGAAGCGCCGAACTGCGAAAGGTAAGCGCCGCGTGAATTAGTTTCGATGTTAATGTATTCGCTTCTTGAAGAAAGGGGAGCGACAAAAAATTCAAGACAACTGTCGCACCAAATCCGTTCGTCACGGCTGGTATATACGGCTTTCGGCGAGCTTTCATAGCAAATAAGCCGCGCCGACAGCTCGTTATTTAAAACAAACATTTTTGCAAAAGCTCGCGGGCGATAGGGTACAGGCGCTTCCCAATGATAGCTTTTAAGCTCGATAAAAGGAAGCTCGTCTGCCGAATGCTCGTCGTGAACAAGAAAAAAATTCTTTGTATCCACAAAATACCCCCTGTAAAAGTTTGTAAACATTATAATAAATTTGGTTAAAATAGTCAATAAATACTTTACAAGCGGCACCGTTTATTGTAAAATATAGATTGTATAAATGGGTCTGCCAAATGCGGACACAGCGAAATATAAGAAGGAGCCGATTTTATGGAACCAAAATTTAAAAGAGTGCTTTTAAAGCTCAGCGGCGAGGTGCTTGCAGGCGAAAAAAAGCACGGTTTTGATTTTAATATCGTCAACAGCGTTTGCGGTGCGGTTAAAGATATTGCAGACGCAGGCGTAGAGGTCGGAATTGTAGTAGGCGGCGGCAATTTCTGGCGCGGCCGCTCAAGCGGCGAAATGGACAGAACACGTGCCGACAGCATCGGTATGCTTGCAACCGTAATGAACTCGCTTGCTTTGCAGGAGTCTTTTATTCGTCTCGGAATTGACGCGCGCGTTTTATCGGCAGTACCGATGCCGAGCATTGTCGAAACGTTTGTCCGCGATAATGCCGACCGCTATTTAAGCGAAGGCAAAGTCGTTATCTTTGCAGGCGGAACCGGCAATCCGTTCTTTTCTACAGATTCGGGCGCGGCTCTCAGGGCGGCTCAGATAAACGCCGACGTGCTTTTAAAAGCCACCAATGTTGACGGCGTTTATGATAAAGACCCCAACAAATTTTCAGACGCCGTTAAGTTTGACGAAATTACTCACAACGAGCTTCTTGAAAGACATCTTGCCGTTATGGATACCGCTGCGGCGGCTATTTGCAGTGAAAACGGCATTCCGATTCTTGTTTTTAACCTTAACAAGACAGAAAATATAATGAAAGCGATATGCGGTGAAAATACCGGCACTATCGTAAGATAAATTTATCCAGGAGGTAACACTATGAAAACTGTATATGCTAACACCCGCGAGAGAATGGATAAAACAATCGCTTCTCTTAAATACGAATACAATTCAATAAGAGCAGGCCGCGCAAACGCCGCCGTTCTTGACAAAATCACCGTTGATTATTACGGCTGCCCCACACCCATCAATCAGATGGCGGCTATTTCCGTTCCCGAAGCAAGGATTCTTGCAATTCAGCCTTGGGATACCTCTGCGCTTTCGCTTATTGAAAAGGCGATATACGCTTCGGACCTCGGCATTAACCCCTCAAACGACGGCAGAATTATCCGTCTTTGCTTCCCTCAGCTTACGGAAGAGCGCAGAAAACAGCTTTCAAAAGAGGTTGCAAAATACGGCGAAGAAGCTAAAGTTGCTGTCCGTCAGATTAGACGTGATTCCATAGAAAAAATCAAAGCTATGAAGAAAAATTCCGAAATCACCGAAGATGACCAAAAAGACGGCGAAGAACAGCTTCAGAAAATCACCGACGAATATGTAAAGAAGATTGACGAAACTGTTGCCGCAAAAACAGCCGAAATAATGGAAATCTGATTATGAATACCGAAATCCCGAAATTTGAAGTTTTACCCCGTCACATAGCGTTTATCATGGACGGCAACGGCCGTTGGGCGCAAAACCGCGGTCTTAAAAGAAGCGAAGGTCACAAAGAGGGCGCAAAGGTATTCAAAAAAATAGGCGAGTACTGCGCCGATATCGGCATTGAGTATATGACTTTTTACGCCTTTTCAACCGAAAATTGGAAAAGACCAAAGTCCGAAGTGCTCACGCTTATGAACCTTTTTAAAGAATATCTCATCGACGGCGACAAGCGCCTCGAAGAGAACAAAAAAAGGCAAATGCATCTTCGCTTTATCGGCGAAAGAGCGGGGCTTCCGTCGGACCTTTTAAAGCTTATTGAAAAGGCCGAAAGAGAAACAGGCGAATATAACAAGGTAACTGTTAATATCGCACTCAATTACGGCGGCAGGGCAGAGATTGTTCACGCGGCAAAAGAGCTGGCACAGCGCGTTAAAAGCGGCGAAATAGACGTTTCCGACATAACAGAAGACAGCTTTTCGCAATATATTTACACCGCAGGTCAGCCCGACCCCGATATTATCGTAAGGCCGAGCGGCGAGCAGCGGCTTTCAAACTTTTTGACCTGGCAGTCCGCTTATTCGGAGTTTTGGTATTCCGATGTTCTTTGGCCCGATTTTTCGGAGACTGACGTTAATAAAATGCTTTCGGATTATCAAAACCGTCACAGACGTTTCGGAGGTATCTGATTTATGAAACAGCGTGTAATAACAGGCGTTCTTGCCGCAATTGTGTTTATCGGGGCGCTTTTCCTTATGAACACAATCGTTTTTCCGATTTTTCTTGCTTTCCTTTCAGTTGTAGCGGTTTATGAGGTTGAAAAAGCCGTGGGGCTTAAAAACAAGGCGATATATACGGCTTCGCTGCTGCTTTCTGCCGCTATACCGTTTATATTCCATTTCAACTTAAAATTCCCCGTTGCGGCTTTCGGCGGCATATATGTCGTGCTCATACTGATATTTATGCTTTTGCAGTTTGAAAAAACAAAGTTTGAAGAAGCAATAACGGCGATTTTCGCTTCGGTTGCAATTCCTTATTCTTTCTCGCTTATGATAGCTTTCAGGGATATTGACATGCATTTTCCGATGTACACAAAAACCGACGGCGTTTATCTTATTCTGTTTTCATACTTTGTCGCGTGGATGACCGACATTTTCGCTTATTTTATCGGCAGCAAATTCGGCAAGCATAAGCTTTGCCCGAAAATCAGCCCCAAAAAGTCGGTTGAAGGTGCAATCGGCGGCATTGTAGGCGAAATAATTCTCAACCTTTTACTTCTTTTCGTCTTTAATAAATTCTTCTTTAAGGGCGAATCCTTCCTGTCATATCCTTTCGTTTGCGTTTTAAGTATTGTTCTTTCCGTAATAAGTATGTTCGGCGACCTTGCCGCATCAACAATCAAGCGCAATTTCGGAATCAAGGATTTCGGAAAGATACTTCCCGGACACGGCGGTATAATGGACAGGTTTGACAGCGTATTGTTTGTAATGCCGGTGCTTTATTCGGCGCTTTACATAATGAGTTTGATTTAACAGATAATAACTATGAAAACTATTAATTTATTGGGTTCTACAGGCTCTATAGGCGTGCAAACGCTTGATGTTGCAAGGCGGCAGGGTTATAAAATCGCCGCCCTTGCGGCTTATTCCGATTATAAAAAGCTTGAAGAACAAATTCGCGAATTTAAACCGGGCTTTGCCGCTCTTGTTGACGAAAATGCGGCTAAAGAGCTTAAAACGCGCGTTGCCGATATGCCCGTAAAAATTCTTTCGGGAAGCGAAGGTGTGTCGTTTTGCGCGGCAGAGGCAGAAGGCGATACGGTGCTTAATGCCGTTGTCGGTATGGCAGGATTAAAACCTACGCTTGACGCGATTAAAGCGAAAAAGACAATTGCTCTTGCCAACAAAGAAACTCTTGTTGCGGGCGGCGAGCTTGTCACAAAAGCCGTAAAAGAAAGCGGCGTAAAGCTTTTACCGGTTGACAGCGAACATTCTGCAATTTTCCAGTGCCTTCAGGGTGTGCCGCAGGGCAGGCTTGCAAAAATATTACTTACTGCGTCCGGCGGTCCGTTTTTCGGCAAAACCAGAGAAGAGTTAAAAAACGTTACACTTAAAGACGCTCTTAAACACCCCAGCTGGAGTATGGGGCAAAAAATCACCGTAGACAGTGCTACAATGTTCAATAAAGGGCTTGAGCTTATAGAAGCGGTGCATCTTTTCTCGGTGTCGCCCGATAAGGTCGATATTGTAGTTCACCGTGAAAGCATTGTTCATTCGCTTGTTGAATACTGCGACAATTCGGTAATTGCACAGCTCGGCAATCCCGATATGCGCCTTCCGATTCAGTTTGCGCTGACTTACCCTGAGCGTTTTGAGTCGCCCGAAAGACAGCTTGATTTGTGGGAAATAGGCAAGCTTACTTTTTACAAGCCGGATTACGAGGCGTTTCCGTGTATGAATATCTGCCGCGACGCCATTAACGAAGGCGGCCTTAAGCCGTGCGCCGTTAACTGTGCAAACGAAGAAGCAAATTTGCTTTTCCGCAGTGAAAAGATTTCATTTTGTGAAATTCCGCAGCTAATTTCAGAAGCTTCGTCATATTTAAAGAACAAGGAGTCATTTGATATTAACGACGTTTTCAATACCGATATTCTTATGAGAGAAAAAGTGCGCGAATTGGCACTTGGAAGGTGACATATGATTACTCTTGATTTTTCTTCGTTCATTTCCAAAACATGGAGCAGCGTTTGGCCGTATCTCTTGGCAATTTTCCTTTTCGGAATAATAATTGCCATTCATGA
>DJRI01000042.1 GCA_002440045.1 Ruminococcaceae bacterium UBA6364
GGCAGAACGACAATTGCAATAGCCCACAGACTTTCAACTCTTAAAAACGCCGACAGCCTTGCCGTAATAGAAAAAGGCACCGTTGTTGAAACGGGCACGCACGAAGAGCTTATGAATAAAGACGGCATTTACAGGGCGCTTGTCACCGCGCAAAGAAGCACCGCAAAGTTAAGATAAACTTTAAAAACAGAGCATAATGCTAAGAACCGAACGCACAATATTAAAATGAAGAAATTTTTAAAACGGACGTTAATTGTCCTTATCCTGCTTTTCAGTTTACCCCACGTTTCATATTTCGGAATTGTTTCAAAATACGGCTCTGTTGCGGCGTCTGGCGCGCAAAGCAGCGTTTCAAACGGTTATGACACTTTCAAAGAAAAAGCCGACGGCGCCGTAAGAATAATGTCGTTTAACCTTCTTGCAGATTACGACGGCTTCGGCGGAGGCGAGGTTTCACCGCGCGCAGAACGCTTTTTGACCATGCGAAACGAGCTTCTTCCCGATGTTTTATGCCTTCAGGAGGAAAGCTTTAATTGGTTTTGCTGTCTTGAAAAAAACAGGAGCGATTACCGCTCTTTAAGACCCGTAACAAGCTTTCTCGGAATGAAAATGACAACCGTGATTTTCAATTCAAAAACGCTGAAGCTTTTAAAAAGCGGCGACCTTGAATATGAAAACGGCGACGATATGCGCACGCGCCGCGCGGTATACGGCATATTTTTGCACAAGGCTTCAAACAAGAGGTTTGCGGTTATTTCAACGCATCTCGGCTTTTTAAGATATGCGCTTGAAGGCGAAGATATTGTAACCGTGCGCTCGCAGTGCTCCGAGCTTTCTGCCCTTTCCAAAAAGCTTGAAAGCGAAAATAACTGCCCCGTGATTATTGCGGGCGACTTCAATTCAAAAGAGGAGCGCACAACCGACTCGGGCGTTGACGCTTTTGAAATATATTCTGTTTTAAAAAGCGTTTTTTCGGATACAAAGCTTGTTGCAAAAAACACATTGAGCGGCACTCTTAAAAGCGCCGACGCGCTTTCAAACGACCATATTTTTCTTTTGGGCAACGCTTCGGTTGAAGCTTTCGGCGTCGTGTCCGACGAATACACAAAAGAAATCAGCGACCATTTTCCGATATATGCCGATATTATTTTAAGTTAATTTTTCTAAGGTGTGACAGATATTGATTTTTAAAAACAAACTTCCGGAGATTACTTTCCCGAGCGATTACACGGTGCTTGACATCGAAACAACGGGCGTAAGCTCTTTGCACAGTGAAATAATAGAAATAGGCGCGCTTTGCGTGCGCGGCGGCAAGGTGGTTGATGAATTTTCTCACCTTGTAAAGCCCATAAGGCACATTCCGCCCGCAGTAACCGCTCTTACGGGCATTTCGGACGAAACGGTTCAAGACGCCGACGGAATAGAATATGTTTTACCCGAATTTTTATATTTTGCGGGCGACGATATAATTGTCGGGCACAACGTGGGATTTGATATGCGCTTTATTTATGACCGCGCGCTTTTTATCGGCACGGCGTTTTTAAACGATACGTTTGACACAATGAAAATTTCGCGAAAGCTTCATAAAGATATGAAGCACCACAAGCTTTCGGACCTTGCAGAGCGCTATAATATAGTAAACGAAAACGCCCACCGTGCGCTTTCGGACTGCTACACAACGCACAAGGCGCTTCAATTTATGAAAGCGGAGTACGAAGAGCTTGTTAACGCTTCTAAAGAAACCGACTGCGAGAGCGTTCACAAATAATAGCCCGCACCGCCGTCTGTAATCGGCTGCTGCCCGAATATTAACTTGACAAATTCTGTATATTTTAATAAAATAAAACATATTCCAAAAAGGAGATTAGGATATGGAGCTAAAAAAAATCATTGAGAAAAAAGACTTTTTTGCAAAGTATATGATTGATGAAATCACACATATTTGCAAAACCTTTGAAAAACGCGACCCCGGCTCAAACGGCGAAAAACAGGCGTGCGAGTATATGGCAGACGTTCTTAAAAACGACTGCGGATGCGACAGAGTAAGCGTAGAAAGCTTTAAAGAAAACCCCGGCTCGTTTTTCGGCTGGATTTACTTTACAATCACTTTTGTTCTTGCGGCAGTCGCACTCTTCTTTGTTTTGCCCGTGCTTTCAATAGTTCTTATTGTTTTGGGTCTTGTAATTGCATTTTTGCAGTTCGGTCTTTACAAAAAAGCCGTTGACCGCTTTTTCCCCGAAAAAACGGGGCACAACGTAACTGCTCTTAAAGCACCCACAGGCGAAGTTAAGCGCCGCATAATGTTCAACGGCCACCCCGACGCCGCTTGGGAATGGCCCGTAAACTACAAGCTCGGCGGCGTCGGCTTTGAAGGTCACGCAATCATCTGCGGCGTCGGCGCTTTGTATTATCTCGTTCTTTCAATAGTATACATAGCAAAAAACGGCGTGCATCTCGGACTTATCGACACCGCCTCGCCTTTCTTTAAAGCCGCTCTTTGCGGACTTATATTCGTTCCTTTCCTTTTCGGTCTTTACTTTATGTGGAACAAAAACCGCGTTGTTGACGGCGCAAACGACAATCTTTCGGGCTGTTATATGGGCATTGCGATTTTAAAGGCTCTTAAAGACGAGGGAATTGAGCTTCAGAACACAGAGCTCGGCGTTATTCTTACAGGCTCCGAAGAAGCGGGGCTTCGCGGCTCAAAGGCTTGGTGCGAAGCGCACAAGGGCGAGTTTGACGACGTTCCCACAATCATTCTTTCTTACGACACAATTCACGACCCGAAATATCTTATGACAAACTACCGCGACCTCAACGGCACGGTTAAGGTTGACAAAGACGCTTCGGACCTCTTTATGGAGGCTGCAAAAGAGCTTAATATTCACTGCACAAAGGGTATGGTTCCCCCGCTCGGCGGCGCAACCGACTCAGCCGCATTTGCACAGGCTGGCTTCAGGGCAACGGGCATTACGGGTCTTAACCACAAGCTTGAAGATTAGTATCACACCCGCCGCGATACATATGACAATATGAACGCCGAGGGTCTTGCGGGTTGCTTCGCCGTAAGCGTAAAAGCGCTTGAAATGTTTGATAACGGCGCAAAGCAGTAATTTAATAATTATAACTATAAAAAATGTTCGGACTGCCAAACGCAATCCGAACGTTTTTTATATCTTTAAAAAACGCAGAGCCGTAAAAACTTTTACAGCTCTGCCCTTTCTAAGAGGAATTTTTCAAATGCCGTACGCAAAAAGCACAATTTTGGCATTCTTATATTCGCTTATTTATATCATTGATTTTTCCCATGAATCAAACGGTTTAATACCGAATATTGCGGCAACCGTGGGTGCTACGTTTGCAAGTCCGTAAGCGCCGTCCTTGATTTCATATTTTGTTTTGCTGTAAATAATGAAGGGAACGGGGTTAAGCGAATGAGCCGTTCTTACCTGAATAACACCCTTTTTGTTCTTTTCGAGCATTTCGTCGGCGTTGCCGTGGTCGGCAGTAATAAGAACGGTATAGCCCGTCTCGTCGGCGGCTTTAAGCACTCTTGCAAGCCCCAAATCAACCGCTTCAACGGCAACTCTTGTTGCGTCAAGGCTGCCTGTGTGGCCTACCATATCGCCGTTGGGATAATTGCAGCGAATAAAGTCATATTTGCCGCTCTTCATAGCATCAATAACCGCGTCGGTAACTTCTGCCGATTTCATCCACGGGCGCTCGTCAAACGAAACCTTGTCCGATGGAATTTCGTAATATGTTTCAAGCTCTTCGCTGAACTTTTCACTTCTGTTACCGTTCCAGAAATAAGTAACGTGACCGTATTTCTGTGTTTCCGAAACCGCGTATTCGTTCATACCCTCTTTAACAAGAAGCTCTGTAAGAGTATTTTTGATTTCGGGCGGATTAACAAGGTATCTTTCGGGTATTTTAAGGTCGCCGTCATACTGAAGCATACCGGCATAAACAACATCGGGCTTTTTGCCTCTGTCAAAGAAAGTAAAATCGTCATAGTCAAACGCCATGCTCAGTTCAAGTGCACGGTCGCCGCGGAAGTTGAAAAGAACAACGCTGTCGCCGTCAACAATTTTGCCTACAGGCTCGCCGTTTTCGGCAATAACGAACGGCGGAAGGTCCTGGTCGATAACGCCGCTTTCTTCTGCACGATATGTTTCTATAGCCTCTTTTGCCGAATTAAACTGTCTGCCTTTGCCCAAAACGTGGGTTTCCCAGCCGCGCTTTACCATATCCCAGTCTGCCTGGTATCTGTCCATGGTAATTTTCATTCTGCCGCCGCCCGAAGCGATTTTGCCGCAGAAGGTGCTGTCGTTAAGCTGTGAAAGCGTGTTTTCAAGCTCGTCCACATAAGTTAAAGCAGATGTTGCGGGAACGTCTCTTCCGTCAAGAAGAATGTGCACGCGAACATTTTTTACGCCCTCTTTTTTTGCTTCTTTAAGCATTGCAATAAGGTGCGAAATGTTTGAATGAACGTTGCCATCCGAAAGAAGTCCGATAAAATGAAGTGCTGAATTTTTGCTTTTGCAGTTGCCCACAAGCTCGCCCCATGCAGCAGAGGAATAGATTTTTCCGCTTTCTATTGACTCGTTAACAAGCTTTGCGCCCTGCGAATATATCTGACCGCAGCCGAGAGCATTGTGACCGACCTCGCTGTTGCCCATATCGTCGTCAGAAGGGAGACCCACAGCCGTTCCGTGGGCTTTAAGGCGCGTATTGGGGCATTCTTTTAAAAGTCTGTCAAGGGTGGGCGTGTTTGCAAGCGAAACAGCGTCGCCGAGACCTGTTTTTGAAAAGCCCACGCCGTCCATTACGACAAGAACAATCTTTTCTGCCATTATAATCTTCCTTTACAATCTAAAAATCAAGTCGCCGCATTCGGAAAAATATTACCGAGTGCGGCATTTTTCAATTATTTTTATTTGCTTGCGGCTTTAACTATTACCGAGAAATCCTCGGCTTTAAGCGAAGCGCCGCCGATAAGACCGCCGTCAACATCCTCTTTTGAAAGAAGCTCTTCTGCGTTCTTTGCGTTCATAGAGCCGCCGTACTGAATCGTAAGACCTGCCGCGCAATGGGGGCAATAAAGCTCGCCGACAACCTCGCGGATTGCGTGGTTAACTTCGTTTGCCTGGTCTGCGGTTGCGGTTTTGCCCGTGCCGATTGCCCAAACAGGCTCATAAGCTATGATGATATTGTCAAGCTCCTCGTGCGAAACGCCGCCGAGAGCAACCTTTGTCTGCTTGCGGACAACCTCGTTTGTAATGCCCTGCTCGCGCTCCGAAAGAAGCTCGCCTACGCAAAGGATTACTTTAAGGCCGCTGTCAAGAGCCGCTCTTACTCTTTTGTTTACCGTTTCGTCGGTCTCGCCGAAATACTGTCTTCTTTCGGAGTGGCCGATTATAACGTATTCAACGCCGATACTTTTGAGCATGGGCGCCGAAACCTCGCCTGTGAAAGCGCCGCTTTCTGCCCAGTGGCAGTTTTCTGCGCCGATTTTGATGTTTGAGCCTTTTGCCGCCTCCTGAGCCGCAAAAATGTCGATATAAGGAACGCAAAGAACAACGTCGCAATCTGCGTCTGCAACAAGGGGCTTCATGGCGTTGATTATTTCTTTTGCCTCGTCGGGGGTTTTGTTCATCTTCCAGTTGCCGGCAATAACTGCCTTGCGAAGAGCTTTATTCATTTTAACATATCTTCCTTTTTAAAAAAATCGGCTTTTCGGCGAGCGCTTTTCGGCACACGCCGAAAAGCCGTGCTTAAATTCTGAAATTATTTGTCGTTAACGGCTTCAATTCCGGGAAGAGCCTTGCCCTCAAGGAATTCAAGAGAAGCGCCGCCGCCTGTTGAAATGTGGGTCATTTTGCTGCCGAAGCCGAGCGTGTTGACAGCCGCCGCAGAGTCGCCGCCGCCGATTATCGTAACAGCGTCTGTCTCGGCAAGGCTCTTAGCAACGGCGATTGTGCCCTTTGCAAGAGTGGGGTTCTCAAAAACGCCCATAGGTCCGTTCCAAACAACAGTTTTTGCACTCTTAACGGCTTCTGCATAAAGCTCTGCCGTCTTGGGGCCGATGTCAAGACCCTCTTTGTCTGCGGGAATCTTGTCAGCGTCGCAATATTCAACGTCAACGGGAGCGTCTATCGGGTCTGGGAAATCCTTAACAACCGTAACGTCAATGGGAAGAAGAAGCTTAACGCCCTTTTCTTCTGCCTTTGCCATCATATTTTTGCAATAGTCGATTTTGGTTTCGTCAAGAAGCGACTTGCCTACGCCGTAACCCTTTGCTGCAAGGAATGTATAAGCCATACCGCCGCCGATGATAAGTGTGTCGGCCTTGTTAAGAAGATTTTCAATAACATTGAGCTTATCCGCAACCTTTGCGCCGCCGAGAATGGTAACGAAAGGTCTTTCGGGATTTTCAACGGCGTTGCCGAGATATTTAAGTTCTTTGCCCATAAGGTAGCCGACTGCGGACTCTTTAACAAAAGATGCAACGCCTACTGTAGAGCAGTGTGCACGGTGAGCGGCGCCGAAAGCGTCGTTAACAAAAATATCGCAAAGAGATGCAAGCTCTTTTGAGAACTTTTCGTCGTTCTTCGTCTCTTCGGGGCGGAAGCGTGTGTTCTGAAGAAGAACTACGTCGCCGTCTTTCATTTCGGCTACTGCCTTTTTGGCATTTTCGCCTACAACGTCGTTATCCGCCGCAAAAACAACCTCTTTGCCGAGAAGCTCTGAAAGTCTTTTGGCAACGGGAGCAAGAGATTCTTTTTCGTTGGGGCCGTTTTTAACCTTGCCGAGGTGCGAGCAAAGAATAACCTTTGCGCCGTCGCCGATAAGCTTCTTTATTGTGGGAAGCGCGGCTGTTATACGGTTTTCGTCGGTAATAACACCGTCTTTAAGCGGAACGTTAAAATCACAGCGGACAAGAACTCTTTTGCCCTTAGCATTGATGTCGTCAACTGTTTTTTTGTTTAAGAGACTCATAATTTTGACTCCTTTGCTTTTTGTTGAAGTAAGCGCCGATTAATAAAAGTGCAAACATTGATAATGATTTTCGCCCGATGTGCAGCACCGCAGTCAATACTTCGGCAATTTGCACGGCAGGGAAAAACTCACCGTCAGGATTTGCGCCGTTTCTTCAATCGACAGCTACCAAAATTTTACCGAATAATATTTTATACTAATTGTTGCCTTTTTTCAAGTATATTTGCATTTTTTTGCTTTTAA
>DJRI01000106.1:0-469 GCA_002440045.1 Ruminococcaceae bacterium UBA6364
GCCGCCCCTACGGGGTAGCTTGAAGCCGTTAGCCGCGATTGTATTCCGCACGTTATGCGGAAAGCGGTTAGCCGTTGGCTGTTAGCTGTTAGCTTTTGGTACGCGGCGTTGCCGCGATTGTATTCCGCACGTTGTGCGGAAAGCCGTTAGCCGTTGGCTGTTAGCTGTTAGCTTTTGGTACGCGGCGTTGCCGCGATTGTAACCGCGCAAAGCGCGGTGGTTTTAAGGAAAATGCTTCGCATTTTTTACGGGCGGCAGATTGCCGCCCCTACGGAGTAGCTTGAAGCCGTTAGCCGTTAGCTTTTAGCTGTTAGCGCGCGGCAAAGCCGCAATTGTATTCCGCACGTTGTGCGGAAAGCCGTTGGCTGTTAGCTTGCGCGCCAAAGGCGCACGAGCCGTTAGCCTTTAGCCGTTGGCTGTTGGCTGTTAGCTTTTGGTACGCGGCGTTGCCGCGATTGTAACCGCGCAA
>DJRI01000106.1:543-4785 GCA_002440045.1 Ruminococcaceae bacterium UBA6364
CCGCCCCTACGGGAAATATGGGCAAATCGGCGCGAAAGCCGACAGATTTGTATGTAAAACTGCTTTTTAGATGCGCCAAATCAAAAATTATATTTATAAAATCATTAAATAACAAAATACAATTCCCGTTACGCATTGTATTGGCGGCAGCCTGCCCGCGTTCCCCGATTTTTGCGCAGCGGATTCGGCGGCTAAGAGACCTTTGCTCTACTGCCAAAAATCGGCAAAACCCGCCGAAGGTTTGCCGATTTTCATTTTTCATCCGAAGCAATTAAAAATTCCTATTGACCTGAACACCCGAGCCGATAACTCAACTAAACCAAAAGCACAAAATGATAATGTTCAAATCATCTCTTTAAAGCCAACGGCTAACGGTTGTTTCGGCGGATTGAAAATGCGGAATGTGCGCTGTTATTAAATCCACCAAGCGTCTTTAAGGTCTTCGGTTATTATGCACTTTTTAAGGAGGTTTACGGCTTTTTCAAGTCCCTCGTTCTGGCTCATTAAAGAGTCCTCGTGCTCAATTGAAATGGCGTGGTCATAGCCGACAAGGCGAAGGTTGCTGATAACGTCTTTCCAGAAAAGCTCGTCGTGGCCGTAGCCGACAGAACGGAAAATCCACGAGCGGTTGATTTCGTCGGCATATGACTTTGTGTCAAGAACGCCGTTTACGCCTGTGTTAATGGCGTCAATCTTTGTGTCTTTTGCGTGGAAGTGGAAAATAGCGTTTTCTTTTCCGAGCGCTCTTATAACGGCAACGGGGTCCATACCCTGCCACACAAGGTGCGAAAGGTCAAGGTTTGCGCCAATCTCTTTACCGACGGCTTTTCTGAGTTTAAGAAGGCTTTCTGTGTTATAAACGCAAAAACCGGGGTGCAATTCAAGCGCGATTTTGTCAACGCCGTGAGCAGTGCTGAACTTTACAAATTCTTTCCAATAAGGAATAAGAACCTCGTTCCACTGCCATTCGAGAATTTCGCCGAAATCGTTGGGCCACGGGCACGTTACCCAGTTGGGATATTTTGAATTTTCACTGTCGCCGGGGCAGCCCGAGAAGCAGTTGATGCGGTCAACGCCGAGCCTTTCGGCAAGAAGAACCGCGTTTCTCATATCGTCGTCAAAGGCTTTGGCAAGCTCTTTGTTGGGGTGAACGGGGTTGCCGTGGCAGCTGAGCGCGCTGATTTCAAAGCCGTATTTTTCAATAAGCGCCTTAAAATCGGCAAGCGCCTTTTCGTCGTTAAGAAGCGCGGCGGGGTCGGCGTGCGCCTTTCCGGGGAAGCCGCCGCAGCCGATTTCTACCGTTTGAAGTCCGAGTGATTTAAAATATTGCAAAGCCTTTTCAAAAGGAACATTGCCCAATAAATTTGTAAGAACACCGAGTTTCATTTTATTAATTACACTTCCAATCAAAAATTAGATTTAAGCCAAGCGTAGCTTCTTTTAATATCTTCAAGTCCCGTGGGGGTCGGCTCATCATTTTCGAGAATAACCCAATCAAGACCTATGGCGTTTACGCCGTCAACGACCTTTTTAAGGTCGCATTCGCCCTCGCCCAAGGCTTTGGGCTTTCTTCCGACGCCGTCTTTAATGTGAATAAGAACGATTTTATCTTTATTCTTTGTAAGATAATCGTAATTATCAATGCCCGCGCAAAAGCTCCAATACGTATCAAGCTCAAGCTTGCAGTGAGAGCCGATTATATCCTCTGCCGTAAGGCCGTCTTTAAGAGGGGTAAACTCTTCGGTGTGATTGTGATAATAAGTATCCATTCCGAGCTTGCGCGCTTCTTTGCCCGCGTCGCCGAGAATTTTGCCCGTATTTTCGGACTCTTCATATGTTGAATGAGCCGCGCCGCCCACGCCGATATATTTGCAGCCGAGCGTTTTGTGAAAACGAAGCGTTTCATCAAGATTTTCGGGAAGATAATTTTCGATGCCTATGTGAGTACCGACGACCTCAAGCCCCAAAGAGTCGCAATGCGCTTTAAGCTCTTCGGCGGAATGGCCGAAATAGCCCGCAAACTCAACGCCGTCAAAACCGATTTCTTTTACTTTTTTTATTACTTCAAGAAAATCCTCGCCGCGCTCCATATGGTCGCGGACAGAATAAAGCTGTACAGCAAATTTCATAAAATTCAGCTCCTGTAAATAAGTTTGTCGATATAGTCAACCGTAAGCTTTACGCCCCAATCGCCGAGGTCGCCCTTCCATGTGCTTGAGTGAGGCTCGATTGAAAGGTTACCGTCATAGCGTTTGTTGTAAAGAATGCCGAGGAACGTGCGCCAATCGGTCATATCAAGTCCTGCGGGCGGGTCGTCAACATGGTCGCCGTTTATATTGATTGTGCCTTTGATGTGAACGTGATAGAAGCGGTCGCCCCATGCGAGCGTTTCGCCGATATAATCGCCGCTGCCGGAGTTGATGCAGTGCGAGGTGTCGTATTTTATGCCCAAATCCTTTATGTGACCGTGAATAAGCTTCCACATTTCGGGCGTTCTTACAAAGTTGTTCCAATCGCAATTATATGTAGCGATTTTTACGCCGCGCTCTTTGCCGTAAGCGACAAGCTTTTCAAGGAACATTATTGCGTTCGTTACGTTTTCATAAAGCGAAAGCTTTTCAACATAGTTTACGCCTGTATTAAACACGGGGCAGTGAAGCTTTGAAGCGCAGTCTATAAGAATAAGGTTGTCGTTAAGCTCTTCTTCGATAAGCTTTCCGTCGGAATCGAACTTATCCGTTCCCCATCTGCCGAGAGAGCCGATTTTTACTCCGTACTTTTCGGTGCGCGCAATAAGCTCGGGCAGCTCTTCCGAGAACTTTTTGCAATCGTTGCCGATGTTATAGCATATTTCAATAAAATCAAGACCCAATGATTTTGCATATTCAAAGCCTGCGTCATCATAGGGGCATATTATTCCGAGTTTCATTTTATATTGCTCCTTTTAATCTGTTTATCAATCAAAATATACGGGCTTGCCGTTATTTTTTGCGGATTCGTAAATAGCTTCGAGAATGCGCGTTACGCAAAGCGCCTGATAAGGCAAAACGTCGGTATCTTCGCCTGTGCGAACGGCGTTAATCCACTTGCGCGCCTCAACTTCTGCGGGAGAGCCGTCCGACTTGCCGTCAAAGAACGCCGCGCCGCCCGCTTTAAGGTTGGGTGTTTCGATGCACTGGCGCTGATTTTTGATGTAGTTGAGTCTTGCGCCGTTAAGCGTATCTGCGCCGCCTTTTGTGCCGCAAACCATATAGCAGGCTTCTTTTGGCTCGGCAATATTAAGCGCCCAGCTTGATTCAAGGTTAATAACAGCGCCGTTTTTCATTTTGATAAAGCCGAAAGCGGAATCCTCAACCGTGAATTTTTCGGGGTCCCAATTGCCCCAGTCGTTGCCCTGCTCTTCCTCTTCGGCAAGCTTTCTGAACGTCTGACCGACAACCATTTCGGGCTCATAGTTATTCATAACCCAAAGCGTCATATCAAGCGCATGCGTGCCGATGTCGATAAGCGGGCCGCCGCCCTGCTCATACTCGTTAAGAAATACGCCCCAGGTCGGAACGGCTCTTCTTCTTATTGCAAGCGCTTTGCCGTAATAAATTTCGCCGAACTCGCCGTTGTCGGCGCAGGCTTTAACATAAAGATTCGCGGGGGTCTGGCGGTTCTGATAGCCTATTGTAAGCTTTTTGCCCGTTCTTTCGGCGGCTTCGCACATAGCCTTTGCTTCGGCATATGTTTTCGCCATGGGCTTTTCGCACATAACATGCTTGCCCGCTTCAAGAGAATCAATGGTAATAAAGCTGTGTGAACGGTTGGGCGTGCAGACGTGAACAACGTCAATGCTTTCGTCTTTTAAAAGCTCTTTATAATCTTCATAGACCTTTGCGCCTTCAACGCCGTATTCCTTTGCGGCCTTTTCGGCGCGCTCTTTTATGATGTCGCAAAAAGCGACCATTTCAACGCCCTCTATTGTTTTGAGCGCGGGCATATGCTTACCGTTGGCAATTCCGCCGCACCCGATTATTCCTATTCTTATTACTTTTTCCATAAACTACCTCCGTGAAAAGTTATCACAACTACATTATATTGTATTTGAAATTTAATTCAAGTAAAAGGTTCGATTTTAAAGCCGCGCCCCGTGACGAAATTACGCCCGATTTTTTGGGTATTTTTTACAACTCTTTGCACTATCAAAAAACAAAGGAAAGGGGCTTGAAAAAAATGTTCAGAATGAATTAATCGAAT
>DJRI01000135.1:0-4259 GCA_002440045.1 Ruminococcaceae bacterium UBA6364
ATCATTTTAACACATACATTTTTAATTCAATTCGATTTCAATTTTTAATTCAATTCGATTTCAATTCGCATTGAGACAGACGTTCTGCCGAATTTTTATCGTATGAGAAAAGAATGCCGTCTTCTTTGTCGAACGTATAAACCGTGTTTCCTATATACGTCACGCGCCCGATATAAATACTGCCGTCGTCGGTGCTTTCTTCAAAGCTCTTTAAAAATTCAAGCGTCTTTTCTTTAACGTTCACCTTAACGGAAAGCGCGCCCGAGGTATTATTAAAGCTTTCATAATCGCTGTTCGGATTGTAAAAACGCGCAAATTTTGAATATGTCACATACACAGTGCCTGTCTTTTCGTCAAAGCAAAGCGCCTTGTGGTCATAAAACGCGTCGCTTGAAATGTATGTGCTGCTGTATGAACCGTCTTTATAGCTTTTCTCGCTTTCTTCAAGGACGTATTTTGAAACCTCTTTCGGTTCTTCGGGGTTAGTTACGTCAAAAAGCGAAAGCTTGAGTCCGCTCGTACTGCCGTTTTCGTCGCCGTTAACGCCAATCCCTAAAAGAAGTCCGTCGCCGACGGGGTGAAGATAAGAAGAAAAACCCGGTATTTTAAGCTCGCCCTTTATTACGGGCGACGCAGGGTCTTTTAAATCTATCACAAACAGCGGGTCTGTTTGTTCAAACGTCACAACATACGCCGTGTCGCCCATAAAGCGCACCGATTTTATCGTTTCGCCCTTTGCGATTTTATCAATAAAGCCGACCGTTTTAAGGTCGCCGTCTATTACGGTAACGTAGTTTTCAAGGCTGTCGCCCCAATTGCCCGTTGTTGTGGCTATTCTTAAATATCCGTTGTATTCGTCAATGCTGAACTGATTAAGCGCCGTGCCCTTAACCGCCGTACTGCCGAGATATTCTATGCCGTCCGAAATGTCAAATTTATAAATCTGCGTGCACGAAGCATCCGCAGAGCTTACGCCGAAAACGTCGTTAACAAGGCTGTAAGGCTCTGTGTCGCCGCCGCCCCAAACGCTGTTTGTAACATAAAGAGTGTTTTTGGTGCAATAAACGTCGTTGCCGCCGCCGAGAACCGCTTTTACTTTAAAGCTTTTTTCGCCTTTATTTAAATCGGTCAAAGAAACGATGGCATAGCTTGCGTCGCAGACCTTTTCCATAACGGAAATGTCGCCTGCGTTAATTTTACCGTAAGTGCCGTCACTGCCCGTGGCTTTCGGGATGCAGTCGTCTTTAAGGGTTTCTTCCGAGGCGCTTATATCGACGTATCTGTCGGATATTACAAGAAGCTTTCCTTCGGTCATTCTCGAAGAAATATATGTGCCCTCCTGGAAAACGCGCCAAAGCTCTTTTGGCGAGCTTTTATCCGAAATATCAAAGCAAATCGCCGCCGTGCGCGATTTTGTATCTCTTAATCGGCAAATCTCAATATCCGACGAAATATGGACTTCGCCGTCGTCCGCATTCTCCTCTTCTTCGCCTTTTTCTTCTATATTAACGAGCATATAAAGTCTGTCGCCGTCAACATAAAATTCCGAAACCGAGGCGTATAAAACGTCTTTATCGCCCGAAAAATCAGCCGAAGCCTTGCTTAAAACATCAAGCTTTCCGTTCTCGCCCGCTTTAATTATCGAAACGGCGCAGCGCACCTTTGCAAGGTTTTCAACCTTTTCGCCGGATATTTTATATGTTTCGCCGTATCCGTAAAAACCGGGATTAACGGCATAAAGATAGTTGCCGTCGTTTTTCAATACGTCTGCTTCGCTTACGCCCTCGACCTGCTCATTCGTTTTTCCGAATTCTTTTTGCGTGTTATTTGATAAACTGTCGTCGCTGACGGTTTCATTCAAGGCGCTGTCGGAAGACTTTGCACCGCTAAAAAGCCCGAAATCAAATCCGCGCAAAAGAGAGCTGTTGTATTTTTTGTAATTTGCGGCATATCCGCAAAAAAGCTTTTCTATTTCGCCGTAATCGTCGGCATTTTTAGAATTGAGCTGTTCGCCGACCGTAAGAACGGGCTTCACAGGCTTTTGCCACGGCTTTAATATCGCAAGCGATGTAAACGCAACCGCAAACGCCGCCGCGCCCGCAAGCACGCGCAAAGCAAGCTTTTTGCTTTTTTTCTTTTGAGGCTCCGACACTTTTTCGGCGTCGCACTGGGGAACGCCCGAAACAAGCCCCTCTATACTTTTTGCACTGAGTTTTTCGGGAAGCTTTATTTTTTCGTTTTCTTTAAGAGTCCCGTTGAGCTTTGAAAGCTCTTCTTCGTTGAATATTTCGTTACCGTTGTTATTCATAAATTACCGCTCCTTTTCAAGAAAGGTATGCGCGCAGTTTTTCAAGCGCGCGTTTTTGCTTTGAACGCACCGTGCCCGGGGGCATATTGTATATGCGCGCAAGCTCGTCGCTTTTAAAGCCGCCGATTATTGAGAGTAAAACAATCTGCCCGTCGGGCGGGGTAAGCTTTAAAAGCGCCTCTTTCAGTTCACAGCTTTTAAAAGAAAAGCCGTCGTCCGTGTCGGACAGCAAAAATTCCGCATCGCCGAAATTGAGTGCGTCGGGATTTTTGCCGCCTGAAGCAAGCATACTTTTGCATTTGTTTGAGAGTATTTTAAAAATCCACGCCTTGAAAAGCGCGTCGTCACGCAGGTTTTTTATGTTTTTCCAGGCGCTCACAGCCGCCTCCTGCACGGCGTCCTCTGCGTCGTGGGAGTTTTTGAGCATATAAAGCGCAAAGCGCTGCATATCAAGAGCATAAAATTCATAAAGCTTTGAAAATGCGGCGGAATCGCCCTGTTTTGCTTTCAATACAAGAAAAGTAGTGTCGGCGTCCATAAAAAGCCTCCCAAAATTACGGGGATTTTTGTTTTACTCTCGTAAATAAGAGCGGTAAAAATGCTGTTTTGTTGCACGGTGCAAAAATTTTTTGAATTTCGCGCCGATATAGCGGTAAAATATACCGCCGGGATTTGTGCCCGTCATTTAATCAGCGGTTACAAAATGTGAACATTCGGTAAAATTACTTAAATACATTGTAAAACATTTGCAATAATATGGCAAGTGTGATATTATTTTATTTGTATAATTATTTTTGAAAGGACAAACCAAAAATGTCTTTATTAAAAAAACTTTTCGGAGACTATTCAACCAAAGAAATAAAAAGAATAAGCGGCACTAAAGACAAGGTTCTTGCGCTCGAAAACGAATATGCGGCGCTGACGGACGCACAGCTTCAGGCAAAAACGCCCGAATTTAAAGAGCGTCTTAAAAACGGCGAAACGCTTGACGATATTCTGCCCGAGGCATTTGCAGCCTGCCGCGAAGCGGCGTGGCGTGTGCTTAATATGCGCCACTACCCCGTTCAGATTCTCGGCGGAATTGTGCTTCATCAGGGCAGAATCGCCGAAATGAAAACCGGCGAGGGCAAAACGCTTGTTGCAACGCTTCCCGCATACTTAAACGCGCTTTCGGGCGAGGGTGTGCACATAGTAACGGTCAACGACTATCTTGCAAAGCGCGACTCTGAATGGATGGGCAAAATCTATCGCTTTATGGGTCTTTCCGTGGGACTTATCATTCACGAAAAAACAAACGAGGAGCGCAAAGAAGCATATGCCGCAGATATAACCTTCGGCACAAACAACGAAATGGGCTTTGACTATGTTCGCGACAATATGGTTATGTACGCTTCTCAGCGCGTGCAAAGAGGCCACGCCTTTGCCATTGTTGACGAGGTTGACTCAATTCTTATAGACGAAGCGAGAACCCCTCTTATAATTTCAGGTATGGGCGACGCTTCAACAGACCTTTACAGGCTTGCAAACGACTTTGTAAAACGCCTTAAAATGGTAAAGGTTAAAGAGCTTGACGATAAGGTTAACGCCGAGGATATTTCGGAAGAGGGCGACTATCTTGTCGATGAAAAGGCAAAATCGGCAACGCTTACAAAAAGAGGTATTCAAAAAGCCGAGGCGGCTTTCGGACTTGATAACCTTATGGACGCCGAAAACCTTACCATTCAGCACCACATAAACCAGGCTCTTAAAGCATACGGCACCATGCAGCGCGACGTTGACTATGTTGTTAAAGACGGTCAGGTGCTTATTGTTAACGAGTTCACGGGCAGAATTATGCTCGGCAGACGCTACAGCGAAGGTCTTCATCAGGCAATTGAAGCAAAAGAGGGCGTAAAGGTTGAGCACGAAAGCAAAACGCTTGCCACGATAACGTTCCAGAATTATTTCAGAC
>DJRI01000135.1:4317-4937 GCA_002440045.1 Ruminococcaceae bacterium UBA6364
CTCGACGTTGTTGAAATTCCGACAAACAAACCTATGATAAGAATTGACAACGATGACGTGCTTTATAAAACCGAGGCGGCAAAATACAACGCCATAATCGAAAAAATCATTGAGTGCCACGAAAAAGGCCAGCCTGTGCTTGTCGGCACGGTCAACATCGAAAAGAGTGAAAAGCTTTCGGCTCTTCTTAAAAAGCGCGGCATAAAGCACGAGGTATTAAACGCAAAATTCCACGAAAAAGAAGCCGAAATCGTAGCTCAGGCAGGTAAATACGGCGCCGTTACAATCGCCACCAATATGGCGGGCAGAGGTACCGATATTATTCTCGGCGGCAACCCCGAATTTATGGCAAAATCAGAAATGCGCCGTATGGATTTTTCGGAAGAGCTTATTGCCGAAGCCACAGGCTTTGCAGAGACCGATGACGAAGAAATTCTTAACGCACGAAAGGTTTTCAGAGAGCTTGAAGCAAAATACAAAGCCGTTACTTCAAAAGAAGCCGAAGAAGTCAGAAAAGCGGGCGGTCTTTATATCATCGGCACGGAGCGCCACGAATCAAGACGTATTGACAACCAGTTAAGAGGCCGCTCCGGCAGACAGGGCGACCCCGGCGAAAGCCG
>DJRI01000135.1:5023-5803 GCA_002440045.1 Ruminococcaceae bacterium UBA6364
CTTGATATGTTCAAGAGCATCGGCGATATGCCCATTGAAGCAAAGCTCTTTACAAGCACCATAGAAAACGCGCAGAAAAAGGTCGAAAGCAACAACTTTGCAATACGCCGCAACGTTCTTAAGTTTGACGACGTTATGAACAAACAGCGCGAGGTTATTTACGGTCAGCGCAACCAGGTGCTCGACGGCAAGGATATTTCGGCGACAATTCANNCAAAATGATTGTCGATACAATAAGCGAATCGGTCGATTTTTATTGCCCCTCGCACGTCAAAAAGGACGAATGGAACATTACGGGTCTTGCCACAAAATACGGCTGGCTTATTAAAGAGGACGAAATTTCTTCGCTTTCGTCAAACGAAGAAATTACCGAATATCTTCTTGACAAGGCGCAAAAGCTTTATGACGAACGCAAAGCCGAATACGGCGAA
The DNA here is from genome assembly GCA_002440045.1 of Ruminococcaceae bacterium UBA6364. Taxonomy (GTDB): domain Bacteria; phylum Bacillota; class Clostridia; order Oscillospirales; family Acutalibacteraceae; genus DTU089. Next base: position 5,455 of record DJRI01000135.1, read on the forward strand.
GAGCTTATTAAAGAAATTGAGCGCACGGGGCTTCTTCGCAACGTCGATATGCGCTGGATGGACCACATCGACGCTATGGACCAGCTCAAAAAAGGTATCTATCTCAGAGCATACGCTCAAAAAGACCCCGTAATAGCCTTCAGAGAAGAAAGCTTTGATATGTTCGACGAAATGTCAAACGACATAAGAGAGGGTACGGTTGACTTTGTTCTCAGGGTAAGAATCAAAAAAGAAGAACCCGTCGAAAGAAAGCAGACCGTTAAAATCACCGCAACAAGCGGCGCAGACGACGGCTCGGTCAAAAAAGAACCCGTAAAAAAAGGCAAAAAGGTCGGCAGAAACGACCCCT
>DJRI01000162.1 GCA_002440045.1 Ruminococcaceae bacterium UBA6364
CAAAAACTCTGCGCGCGTATTTACCGAACATAAGCATAAAGCAGGAATCCCACAAAAACATATGCCCGTTAAACGCGGCGTCGATATAAGGCGCAACAAAGCCGTTTTTCTTTGTAGGCTTTTTGATGTTTTTAAAAGCTATTTCCCACGCCTTGTAATAGCACTCAACGGCGTCGGGGTTACCGTCCCAAATAGGCTCGGGCAGCATATCTTTAATTTTTTTAAAGTCTAAAGGCTTCGTATTATCTGCCGGCGCATTTACAAAACGGTTTTTTTCAAAATATAAGTCGGGTATATATGTGTTGATGTATTCTGCCATAAAACCCTCTTAAAATTCGATTTTACTTACTCTTCCGTCAAAATCCGAAAGATAAACCGCGCCGTCGCCCAAAAAGACCGCTCCGAAAACAGGCGCGCCTATTTCGGATTTTTTAATTTCTTTGCCGTCGGTTGAGATTTCATAAAGAACGCCGTCGGAGGCGGCAAACACAATGTTGCCGTCTTTTGTTAACTGCGGCGAGGTTTCAACGGTTCTTGAGCCTTTTCCCTTATAAGGCGCGGTATATACAAGCGCTTCGCCCGTGATAAATTGCCACAAAATTTCGCCCTTTGCAATATCAAAGCCTATTACGCCCTTGTCTGCCGTGGGGATTATTGCAGTATTGCCGATAACAAGTATCTTTCCGCTGACAGCAAAATTATATTGGCTGTAGCTTGTCTTTTTAAGAATTTCGCCTGTTGCAACGTCAAAAACCATTATTGCAGAAGAGTCTGCGACAATGCCGGTTTTGCCGTCGATAAGAGCGGGCGTGGACGTTCTGAAGCGAATGTCGGAGTCTTTGTTTTCCCAAAGCTTTTTGCCCGTTTTTTTGTCAAGACCCACAAGCGCGTCCCAATGAGAGCTAACAAGAAGCACGTCGCCCGCAACGACAAATTCCGCAGGGGAGGACTCGCCGTAATTTCTTATATTTTCCCAAATTACGTCGCCGCTTTTTGCGTCAAGCGCGGTTACGCCCGCGGCACAGCCCGTATAAAGCACGTCGCCGTCAAGGCAAATGCCGCTGCTTGAAGAAAGCGCGCTTCCTAAAGACACTGTTTTTTCCCAAACAAGCTTGCCCGTTTCTTTTTCAAGGCAATAAACCGTTCCGCTGCAGTCCTGTGCGAAAATATATTCGCCGCTTTCTTTTATGTTGTTTTTAATTGAGTTTTTCGTTTTAAAGAACCATAAAAGCTTTCCGTCTTTTTCATTAAGACAGCTTACCCCGCAAGAGATGGGATAGCTTTCGTCGTCGGTGCCGATAAACACCTTGCCGTCACTTAAAAGAGTGTCGCAAAACAGCGCTCTGCCCTCAACGCGCGAAGTCCACACGGCGTTTGAAACGTCGCTTTTTGCGCCGTCAAAATCATAATACGTCATTTTTGACGTGATGCCGCCGTCTTTGTCGATATTAACCGTTCTTGTTGCCGAAACAGAAGAGTCAATACCGCCGCAGTCGGGGCGCGCCGTGCTTATTTCGAGCACGCCGAGATTATCGGTAACGTAGTTGTAGTGATAGTGGCCGAAAACCCACGCAATAATATTGTGCTTTCTTAAATCAAGCTCTTTTCTGTCAAAAGATATAACATAATCGGAGGAATAAGGCTTGTTGTGATTGAAAATTATTACCTTCATATCGTCCGATGTGTTTTCAAGGTCTTTTTCAAGCCAGCGCCAGCGTTCGTTTCTGTTATAGTGCGGTTTATAATCGCTTCCGTCCTGGAACGGCGTAATTACATAATGAACGTTTCCGACCTCAAACGAATACCACACGGGACCGAACCGACTTTCAAAGAAACTTTCGCTGTACTCATATTCTTTGACATAATCGTGGTTGCCTATTACATATCTTACGGGAACGCCTACGGTCTCATTGTTCAGTTCTAATTCGTGTCTTGCGATTCCCTGTTCATAGCAAAGGTCGCCCGTATGTACCAAAAACGCGGCGTCGTCTTTTTTTACCGTTTCTTTTATATAATCAAACCATTCCAAATCGCTTTTAAAGCTTATTTCGGTATCCGAAATCTGCACAAAGGAATGAGCCGCGCCCTTTTCGATTTTTGATTTTGTAAGCACAAAATCATATCCCTTTTGCTTGTCTTTGTGGGCAATCAAATAAAATTCTTCACAGTCGTAGCCCGCAGGCGTTGTAACTGTTATAAAAGCCGTTTTTGAGTAGCCCGTCAGCTTATATTCACCGTTTTCGTCGGTTTTTACAACGTGTATGCCGTCGGTTACGCTGACATCTGCAACGGGATTGCCCTCAAACGTCACCCTGCCGGAATATCCCGTTCTGTAGCCGCGCAAATATACAAAAAGATAAGCGCCCGCAACCGCGACTACCGAAAGAATAATTCCCGCTAAAAGAATCCTGCCTGCTTTTTTGTCCATAAAATCCCCATCTCCCACAAAAAAATATTTTTTTATTAAAAATACCGCAAGGCTTACGCCTCCGCAAAGTACCATAACAAGAATCGGGCTTGCTTTAAACTTTCTTAAAACAAAAAACGCCGAAACAAAAAGGATAAATCCCAAAATATTAAAGCTTTCGGCTTTAAACGATTCGCCCGAAAAAAGAACGTTTAAAAGAACGGTAAGCCCAGCCGACGCTATAAGCGCCGCAACGCACGGTCTTAAAGACGCAAGAACGGAGCTTAAAACGCTCAAATTCTTATATCTGTAATAGACAAACGCAAGAAGCGAAACTATTATAAGCGACGGGAAAATACACCCTGCCGTCGCCGTGAGCGCACCTAAAAATCCCGCAACTCTCATTCCGACAAAGGTTGCCGAGTTAACGGCTATGGGCCCCGGCGTCATTTCGGCGATGGTTATAAGGTCGGTAAACTCCGAAATCGTAAGCCACCCGTATTTATCGACCGCCTGCGCCTCGATAAGCGGCATTGCGGCATAGCCGCCGCCTATGCTGAAAAGCCCTATTTTTAAAAAGCATAAAAAGAGTTCAAGAAAAATCATTTTTTGCACTCCTTTTTAACTTTTATTAAAGCCACCAAAGCACCCAAAAGCGCCGCCGCGGCAATTACCGCGATTACGTTTACGTTAAAAAAGAACACCGCCGTGAACGCCGCAACCGCAATAATTATGTGAAGAGCCGATTTTTGCTTTAAAATTTTTAAAAACAAATCGCACACAACGTCAAAAATAACTGCGGCAACGCCCGCCTGCATACCCTTTAAAACGGTTGCGACATATATGTTTTGAGAAAACGCCGCATAAAACAGTGAAATTACCGAAAGTATAGCTATCGGCGGAATGATTGTGGCAATTACCGCAACCGCCGTTCCCAAAAGGCCGCTGATTTTGTAGCCGACAAGAATAGCGGCGTTAACCGCAATTGCGCCCGGTGACGACTGCGCGATTGCCGTAAGGTCAAGCATTTCGTCGTCGTCAATCCATTTGTATTCGTCGACAAACTTTTTCTTCATAAGCGTAACTATGACAAAGCCGCCGCCGAAGGTAAACGCGCTTATGTAAAGCATTGTAAAAAACAGCTTTAAAAGCGGTTTTTTTTCTGAATTTGTTTTTTCTTTATCCATTAATATTCTTCTTTTAAAAAAAGCAGCCGCAGGCAAACATTGCTTATTCGGCTGCTTTTAACTATTTCAAAAACCCGTTTAAAAAGAAAGGCACAAAAACACTTTCGGACACGGCGACAGAAGCCGGCCTTTCCGAGATATTAAGGCATATTTCGGTTGTGATGAAAGCCGCCGAAAAAACAACTATAAGAGCCACGGCTATAAGAATTTTTCTTATAATTTCACGCTTTCTTACGGCGCGGCTTTCGCCTATAACATATTTGTTAGAGCCGAGGTCGCCCGGGTAATTAACGCAAAAGCCGTAATAGCTTTTTCTTTTAATTACATCTTCTTTTTTGCCTTTTCCTTTAAAAATCATAAAGAATTTTCCTTAAAAGTTTTCAGTTTTGATTTTTGTCTTGGTTTTTGTCTTCGCCCTCTTTTTCGCCGCCGTCGGGGTTGGGGTCTAAAGCGGGCTCTGTTACGTCGGTGTCGGTTGCAGGCTCTGTTACTTCGGTCTCGGGCTCTGTTACGTCTGTTTCGCCCGCGCCGCTTTCTGAAACGTTTTGCGTATCGGAAATGCTTTCAGAAACAGGGCTTGTGCTTTCTGTTGTGTCGGAAACTGCTGCTGTGGTGTCGGGCGAGTCAATCGGCGTACTGCCGCCGCCCGAGTTATTTCCGCCTGTTGCAGAGCGGCCTTTATAAATATCTATAATCGTTCTTCTGTTTTCTTCAAGAGTTATGTTTGAAGAACCGTAGATTTCTGTCTGCAAAACGTGCGCCGCAAGCTGATAGTCGATAACCCAAATCCACGAGCCGTTTATACTTCCGCTGTCGCGTGCTTCCGCGTTAGGCATTTGAAGCTGGCTTCTTTCGTAATTGACCCAGCCGCCCATAAGGGCTTTCATTCCGAGCGATAAAATTTCACTTGAAGAAAAACCCGTGTCGACATAAGGCAAAACAGTGTCAACATACTTGTTGAGGTTAGTAAGAGACGCCGACTTAAATTCATCCATAATCGCGTTTATAACCTGGCGCTGACGTCTTGTTCTGCTGACGTCCGCGTCGGCGTCACAGCCTCTTACTCGGCTGAAAATAAGCGCCTGTTCGCCGTTTAATCTGACGCTTTCGCCAACGGGCATACTTATATGATAACGGTTTTCGATATAGTTTGCTTCATATTCCTGAACCTTGACGGTAACGCCGCCCATAGCGTCGATAACCGCTTTAAACGACTCAAAGTTGACCATTACATAGTTGTCGATTTTAATCTTATAGTCGTTCTGAATGGTGTTTATAAGGCAGTCCGTTTCGCCTATGGAATATGCCGCATTAAGCTTTCTGAAATATTCATTGCCGTCGTTATTTATATAGGTATAGCTGTCTCTGAACATTGAAATAAGCTTAATCTGTTTTGTTTTTTTGTTAAGAGAAATGAGCATCATAACGTCGGTATTGCCGGCGTTCACGCCTTTACGGCTGTCCGCGCCGATAAGCAAAACGTTAATCACGTTTTTGCTTGACATAATGCTGTCTTTGCCGCCCGACGTTGCCCATTCTTTAAGCGCTTCAAGATAGCCCGTCGCGTCAATTGCGCCGTCAAGCTCGGTAAAATCGGTATCCTCGTCATAAATAATATCGTCTGCGCTTATTGGGTCGTCAATATTTTTGCCCATGCTGTTAAGCTTTTTAATGACGAACGCCGCGCCGAATATTCCGAGAATAATTACTATGCACAAAATAACGGCAACAATGCTTACAACGGTCTTTTTGCCCTTTGAAAGCCCCTTAAACCACACGGCAATTCTTTTAAAAGGATTTTTTTCCTTTTCGGTTTTGCTTGAAATATCAACAAATTCGCCGTTCTTTTTCATGGGCGGCACAGTGGGATTTTCGCCTGCTTCGCCGTCCGAAGAAATTTCTGCGGTCTCTGCCGTTTCTTCACCGATGTTTTCGGTTATTTCTTCATTTTGCGCGCTTTTTTCTTCTGAAGCTTCTTCGTTTTGTGAAGAAGCCTCCGCTTTACTGCCGACGGTTTTTAAAAGCTCAAGATAATCGTCATCTGCCGCATTATCTTTTCTGATGTTATCTTTCTCTTTCGCCATTTTTTACTCCTCCGAAGCTTCGGCTTCACTTTCACTTGAAGCCTCTGCCGTATTTTCGCCGTCGCTTTCGTCAGAAACGTCGTCTTCACCCTCGGATGAAGTTCCGTCGTCCTCAACAGTGCCGTTTATTTCTTCTTCGTTGTGCTCTGTCGAAGAAAGCGTAACAAGACGGTTGCCCTCGGTAACGCGCATAACTATTACGCCTTTAGAGGGTCTTGCGCATACTCTTATATCATTTGCGCGTATTCTTATAATAATTCCGTCCGAAGAAATAAGAATTACGTCCTCGTCGTCCTCAACGATAATAATACCCGCAACGTCGCCGTATTTTTTAACGTCGTAGTTTTTAAGACCCTTGCCGCCCCTTGACTGAATGCGGTAATTGTCGGGTTCGCTTCTTCTGCCGAAGCCTTTTTCGCTGACTGTAAGAACCTTGCCTGTTTCGTTTATTACAGCCATTCCGACAACCTCGTCGCCGTCGTTAAGAGTAATTGCCTTAACGCCCGTTGCCGTTCTGCCCAAAGGCCTTGCGTCGTTTTCGTTAAAGCGAATGCACATACCCTTTTTGGTGGCTATAAGAAGGTCGTCGCTGCCGCTTGTAAGCTTAACCCATGCAAGCTCGTCGTCCTCGCGAAGATTTACGGCAATAACGCCGTTTCTTCTGATGTTTCTGTAAAGGTCAAGCGAAGAGCGCTTTATAAGGCCCTTTCTTGTAGCCATGCAAAGGTAAAGACCCTCGTCGTCTTCGGGAACGCGTATCATTGCCGAGACCTTTTCGCCGCTTTCAAGCGGAAGGATATTTACAATGTTCATACCCTTGCTTGTTTTGCTGCCCTCGGGTATTTCATAGCCCTTTAATCTGTAGGCTCTGCCGCGCGTCGTATAGAACATTATGTTGTCGTGAGACGAGGCTATAAACATAGTTTCCGCAACGTCGTCTTCTCTTCTGGTCATTCCCTTAACGCCTCTGCCGCCTTTGTTCTGCAAAGAGAACACGTCTACGGGCTGGCGCTTTATGTAACCCATTGTGGTATAGGTAAACATACTTGTTTCTTCCGGGATAAGGTCCTCAATATCGACTTCGCCGCTTATGCTTTCAATGCTCGTTCTTCTTTCGTCGGCATATTTGTTTCTTAAAACGGTTATTTCTTCTTTGATAATTTCAAGAACTCTTTCGTGAGAAGCAAGAATTTCTTCAAAATTCTTTATTTTTTCTCTCAATTCGTCAAGCTCGTTTGTTATTTTAAGAATTTCAAGACCGGCTAACTGACCTAATCTGAAAGCGACTATAGCCGAAGCCTGCACCTCGTCGAAATCGAATTTTTCCATAATGGCGGCTTTGGCTTCCGCCTGACCGCCCTTGCAGGCGCGGATTGTTGCGATAATTTCATCAACAATATCGACGGCGCGCTTTAAGCCCTCTAAAATATGCGCTCTTTCCTGAGCCTTTTTAAGGTCGAAAAGCGTTCTTCTTGTAATAACCTCGCACTGGAAGTTTATATACTGTTCAAGAATTTCTTTAAGAGTAAGAATTTTCGGAACGCCGTCCACAAGCGCTAACATAATAACGCCGAAGGTCGTCTGCATTTCGGTGAACGAAAACAGCTTATTTAAAACAACCTGTGCGTTTGCGTCGCGTTTGATGTCAATTTCAATGTGCATTCCCGTTTTATCCGAAGAATAGTCGTTGATGTCGGAAATGCCTTCGATTCTTTTATCTTTAACAAGCTCGGCTATTTTTTCAATAAGCCTTGCTTTGTTAACCATATAAGGAATTTCGGTAACGATTATTTTAAATCTGCCGTTTTTGCCCTCGGTAATTTCGGTTTTTGCCCTTACTATTACCTTTCCTCTGCCTGTGGCATATGCCGCTCTTATGCCGGCTCTGCCCATAATGATGCCCGCCGTGGGAAAGTCGGGACCTTTTATATACTGCATAAGGTCCTCAAGCTCTGCTTCGGGGTTATCTATAAGACAGCACACCGCGTCAACCACTTCGCCGAGGTTGTGCGGCGGAATGTTTGTAGCCATACCGACGGCAATACCGTTTGAGCCGTTAACAAGAAGATTCGGAAATCTTGACGGCAAAACGGTCGGCTCTTTAAGACGGTCGTCGTAGTTTGAAGCAAAATCAACCGTATTTTTTTCAATATCGGTGAGCATTTCAAGCGAAATTTTGCTCATTCTCGACTCGGTGTAACGGTAAGCAGCCGGCGGGTCGCCGTCAACCGAACCGAAGTTTCCGTGGCCGTCAACAAGCATATATCTCATTGAAAAGCTTTGTGCAAGTCTTACCATTGCGTCATAAACCGACGCGTCGCCGTGCGGATGGTATCTGCCGAGAACGGAACCGACCGTATCGGCGCACTTTCTGTAGGGCTTGTCCGGATAGAGGTTATTTTCGAACATGGTGTAAAGAATTCTTCTGTGAACGGGCTTTAAGCCGTCGCGCACATCGGGAAGAGCTCTTTGCATAATAACCGACATTGAATAGTCAAGAAATGCCGTTCTTACCTCTTTATTAATATCAACATTAACTATTTTTTGGTTTGAATAGGGGTCGGGAAGGTCGTTTATTCCGTTAACCTTGCCCGGATTTTCGTTATTAAACTCGTCCATTTTAAAACCTCCTTATCAAACGTCAAGATTTTGAACGTATTTAGCGTTCTTTTCAATAAATTCACGGCGCGGCTCAACCTTGTCGCCCATAAGCACCGAGAATGTTCTGTCGGCTTCTTCGGCGTCCTCCATGGTAACTCTTAACATAAGCCTTGTTGCCGGGTCCATTGTTGTCTCCCAAAGCTGTATCGGGTCCATTTCGCCCAAGCCTTTATAGCGCTGAATCGAATAACCGCTTTGAAGCTCGTTCATCAATTCGTCGCGCTCGTTGTCCGAATATGCATAAAAATGCTTCTGACCCTTGCTGAGCCTGAAAAGCGGCGGCTGTGCAAGGTAAATGTGACCTTCGTCTATAAGCGGGCGCATATATCTGAAAAAGAAAGTGAGCAAAAGCGTTCTGATGTGCGCGCCGTCAACGTCGGCATCCGCCATAATTATGATTTTGTCATAGCGAAGCTTTTGCAAATCAAATTCTTCGCCTATGCCCGTTCCGAGAGCCATAACGACGGGGGTTAACTTTTCGTTTGTAATAACCTTGTCTACTCTTGCCTTTTCAACGTTTAGCATTTTGCCCCACAAAGGCAAAATTGCCTGAATGGTTCTGTCTCGGCCTGCTTTTGCAGAGCCGCCCGCACTGTCGCCCTCGACAATATAAAGCTCTGTTTTTGTTGAGTCCTTTTCAATACAGTCGGCAAGCTTTCCGGGAA
>DJRI01000092.1:0-6439 GCA_002440045.1 Ruminococcaceae bacterium UBA6364
CCGTCATAGCCAAAAGATACGTCGGAGAATTCGATGTCGCCGTTTTTAAACTCGGCGCCTTGGGCATTGCTTTCTATATCGCTTTCAGGCATTTCGAGTATATATGAAAGCCTGTTGGCGCTTGCAATTGATTTTGTTATATTTACAATTAAATTTGCAAGCTTAATAAGCTCAACAAGAATTTGCGCCATATAGTTATAAAGCGCAACTACAGTACCTGCGGAAAGCTCGCCTTTATTTACCTTTACAGCGCCCGTATAAAGCAAAACGACAACCGCGGCGTTGATTGCCAAAAGCGTTAGCGGGTTCATAAGCGCGGTGATTTTGCCGACAGAGCACTGCGCCTTATAAAGCGCGGTATTTTTATTTTCAAAGGCTTCAAGCTCCGACGGCTCTTTTCTGAACGCGCGAAGAACTCTTACGCCCGAAAGATTTTCTCTGACAGAAAGCAAAACGCCGTCAAGCTTTTTCTGAACGTTTTTGTGCTTCGGAATCGTTACACCGATTATCGTGAAAACGATAAGGGAAAGAACGGCTATAGTCGCAACGAAAATCAGCGCAGATTTAAAATCGAGCGTAAACGCCATAATCATTGCGCCAAAAACTATAAACGGCGAGCGCAAAAACAGGCGTAATGTAAGGTTAATGCCCGACTGCACCTGATTTACGTCGCTTGTCATGCGCGTTATGAGCGTTGATGTTCCGACAGAGTCAAGCCCCGAATAGGAAAAGCCCTGAATATGCTTAAAAAGCTCGGATTTTAAGTCGCACGACGTTCCTACAGCGGCTTTTGCCGACATATACTGAGCGGTTGACGAAAAAAGAAAACCGACCGCCGCAAGAAGCAGTAAAAGAAGCGAGTGCGAGATGACATAAGAGGTGTTTTTACCTTCAATGCCAATGTCAATTACGCTTGAAACAACAAGCGGAACAAAAAGCTCCAAAAGCGCCTCGGTCATTTTGAAAGCGGGCGCCAGCACGGCTTCTTTTTTGTATTTCTTAATGAATGATAAAACTTCCTTCATAAAAATTCACCGAATACTGTTTTTATTATTTGCAGACAAAGCAGACCCAGCCGCCGCTTTCATAGCGTTCGGCAATTTCAAGTCCGTTACTTTTAAGCGCACATTCAACCTCCGAAGCTCTTGTGTCGATAATGCCCGAAGTTATAAAAATGCCGCCGTCCGCCATATAGTTTTTAACGGTTTTTGAGAACATAATAATAACATCGGCAACAATATTAGCGACAACAACGCTGAATTTGCCCGTTACTTTATCTGTAAGGTCGCCGCACAAAAATTTAAGCTGCGGCTCACAAAAGCCGTTCATTTTGCCGTTTTCTATAGCGGTTTTAACCGCAAGCGGGTCAATATCAACGCCGACAGCCTCTTTTGCGCCCAAAAGAAGCGACGAAATTGCAAGAATACCGCTTCCGCAGCCAAGGTCAAGCACGGTGTCGCCGTCTTTTATCTTTTTGTCGAGCACTTCAAGGCAAAGGCGCGTTGTGTCGTGCGAGCCTGTGCCGAAAGCGGCGCCCGGCTCTATTTCGAGAACGGCTCTGCCTGAAGCTTCTTTGGGGCATTTTTCCCACTGCGGATTGATATAAAGACGTTCGCCCACGGGAAAGGGCTTGAAATACTTTTTCCAGTTGTTTGCCCAATCCTCCGAAGAACAGCCGCAGGTTTCAAGCGTATACGGCACATTTGAAGCTTCAAGACGCTCTTTAATAAAAGAAACGGCCTCCGACGGGTTTTCGTTTTCATCAATATAAATATGAATTACGGAATGGCCTCTGTCCTTTTTTAAAAGCTCTTCGTCGATAAGGTCAATGTGAGCAATTTCTTTTGCTTCTTCTATGAGTGCGCTGTAGTCTTCGGTGTATATTCCGTAAGGCACAACAGAAACGGCGATTGCCGAAGCGGTTTCCGTATCCTTTGTTTCAACCGAAATTTTAATTTCCGTCCAGCTCATCAGTCCTCACTCACCTTTTCGTTAAAAAGTTCTGCTTTCGGCTCAACCGCTACCCTGCCGTGGTTATAAAGCTTTCTGTTATCAAGCATCCAAAGTCTGCCCGTAAATTCGCCGGGTTTTACACTTTCAAGCGCGTCTGCCATTTCATACATATTCGCGTCAAATAAATCGAGCTGTGAAAGTATCTCGGCTTCAATAAACGCAGGTCTTACCGCGGCGCCGAATTCAAGCTTGCCGTGGTGCGAAATAAGCATATGCTGTAAAAGCGTTTTTGTGTTTTCGCTTATATTAAGCTCGTCGCACTTTCTGCCGACTTCTTCGGCACCCATTACAAGGTGGCCTAAAAGTGCGCCTTCTACGGTGTGGCCGTCTACAAGACCCGCAGGGTTCACGGAATATTCTTTAAGCTTTGCAATATCGTGAAGCATTGCGCCCGCAATAAGAAGCTCTGTATCAATGCTCGGGTAAATTGCCGAAACACATTCGCAAAGACGGACAATTGAAAGTGTGTGATACAAAAGTCCGCCCGAGACCGCATGGTGAAGCTTTTCTGCCGCGGGGAAAAACAAAAGCTTTTCTTTGTGCTCTTCATAAATTGCGGTGACAACGGCTGAAAGCTCTTTATCCGAAAAAGCCGAAGCTATTGCATAAAGCGCGGCATACATATTTTCGCCGCTGTAATCGGCTGATTTTACGAAGTCGTTAATGCTGATTTTGTCGCTTTCGCAAACGGGGCGCATTCTTTGAATAATAAACTGGTCTGCGCCGTTATATTGCTGTAAAAGCCCGCGAACCTTAATAACGGTGTTAACCGCAGGCATACGCATTGTGTCCTCTTTAAAATCCCAAAGCTTTGCGACAATTTCACTGTCTTTGTCAGAAAGCACCGCGTCAAGATATACAGTGCCGTTTTTAGCATTCTTTTTATCACAGCTTTTTACAAGGGCAAACCCTTCTACAGCTCCGTTTTTTTCGCAAGGTGTAAAATTCATAACTGTTCCCTCTTATTTTTTATTAATAAGGTCCTTTATGACCTTTGAAGCGATTAAATAGCCCGCCACGGGCGGTGTGAACGAGCACGATGCAGGCGTGCGCCCGAAATCAGCAGCAAAAGGCTCTTCTTTTGAATAAACAACGTCAAGATGATTTATTCCGCGGTTTCTTAATTCGCGGCGCATAACGCGTGCAAGCGGACAAACGCTTGTTTTTGAAATATCGGAAATTTCAAGCATTTCGGGGTGAACTTTGTTGCCCGTTCCCATAGAAGAAATAATGGGAACACCGCACTGCTTCGCCCTGACGCAAAGTTCAATTTTTGCGCTTACGTTGTCAATTGCGTCAACGGCATAGTCATAATAGCCGAGGTCGATTTTATCGGCGGTTTCGGGCAGATAAACCATCTGATATTTGTTGACCTTTGCAAACGGATTTACAGAAAGAATCCGTTCCTCGGCGGCGTCCGTTTTAAAACGCCCGACAGTGTTGTCGGTTGCGATAATCTGACGGTTGATGTTCGTTATGTCAACCGTGTCTTTATCGACAATGCCTATTTCGCCTATACCGCCGCGTGCAAGGGCTTCAACCACAGCGCCGCCTACTCCGCCGACGCCGAACACAATAACTTTTGAATTAAAAAGCTTTTCGATATTCTCTTTTCCGAAAAGCCTTTCAGAGCGCGAAAAACGTTCATCCACTAAAATCACCGCTGAAAGTAAAAATATATTTATATATAATTATAATATATTAAGCACCGTCGGTCAACAATAAAAAGATAAAGGCGGTGTTAAAATGAAAAAAAGAGCAATTGCACTGATTACTGTATTCTGTTTTATGTTTTCGGGCGTGGCATTTAAGCTCTTGACGGTTGCAAACCCAAAGGGAATATACGCTTCAAAAAGCAGCAGCGTAAGAGTAAAAGAGATTGCCTCTCTGCGCGGCAGAATATACGACCGCAATTTAAAAAAGCTTGTTAATAACGAAGATGAAACATATCTCATAATCAAGCCGTCGCCGACGGTTATTAATAAGCTTGATAAAATAAGCGATAAAGAAAAAGTGCTCGAAGAACTTAAAAACGGCGAAATGTCAATATCAAAGCAGGAAAACTGCGATATAAAAACCGACAACGATATTTTAAATCTTAAAGTCCCGAAAAGATACGGCGGCAGCACCCTTTGTCACATAATCGGCTACACCGATGAAAACGGCGACGGCATATGCGGCATTGAAAAGTCATATAACGAATTTTTAAAAGAAAACGAGGGCAGTGTTTCGGCGGTTTTTAAAACCGACGCGCTCGGAAGAGTCCTTCTCGGAGAAGATACGGAAATTCGCTATGATAATTTTGACGAATCCCCCGGCGTTGTCCTTACAATAGACCGCGATATTCAAAAAATTACGGAAGAAGCCTTGAAAAACGGCGGCATAAAAAAGGGCGCTGCGGTTGTTCTTAAAGCCGACACATGCGAAATACTTGCGTGCGCTTCACTGCCTGCATTTGACCCCGAGCACCCCGAAAAGAGCGTAGAGTCAAAAGACTCGCCTTTTATAAACAGAGCTTTCTTGCCTTACAGCGTCGGCTCCGTATTCAAGGTGGTAACAGCCGCCGCCGCTATAGAAAACGGCGTTTTGCAAAGTGATTTTATTTGCACGGGCAAGACCGAAAAAAGCGGCGTAACGTTTAACTGCAACAAAAAAGCGGGTCATGGCAGTCTTGATATGGAAAAGGCGCTTTCGGTTTCGTGCAATCCGTATTTTATTGAGCTTGCGGCAAAAGTCGGTGCAAAAAATATGCTTCTGTACGCCGAAAAATTCAAATTTGACGAAGGCTTTGACCTTGATGGCATAACGTGTGAAAGCGGCAATTTGCCGAAGCTTTTCGAGCTTAACAGCGAAGCCGCCGTAGGTAATTTCGGGTTCGGTCAGGGAGAATTGCTTGCAACGCCTTTGCACATAGCGCTGTGTTATGCGTCGCTTGCAAACGGCGGAATTTATAAAGAGCCGTCGCTCGTTATAGGTACTTTAAACGAAAGCGGAAAGCTCAAAAAACTGCCGCAAAAAGGCTCTTACAGAATTTTAGAGGAAAAAACAGCCGAAACCATAAACGCCTATCTTGCAAAAACTGTCCTTGAAGGCACGGGAATGGGAGCTTACAGCCCTTATTTTACTTCGTGCGGCAAAACCGCAACGGCCGAAACGGGGCAAAAAAACGCGAACGGTAAGCAAATTTTAAATTCGTGGTTTGCGGGCTTTTTCCCGCTTGAAAATCCCGAATATGTTGTTTGCATATTAAAAGAGGACGGTGCGTCAGGCAGCGGCGATGACGCACCGATATTTAAGGAAATATCCGAAAATATTTATTTTCTGAAAAACGGAACGGCTCAATCCTGACAAGAAAGAACCTTTTGAAGCGCAAGAAGAATTCCTACCTTTGCGCTGTGGAAATTAAGCCCGCCCTGAAGCCACACGGCAAAAGGCTCGCGAAGCGGCGCGTCGGCGGAAAGCTCTATAGAAGAACCGTTTGTAAATGCGCCTGCCGCCATTATCACCTGACTGTCATAGCCGGGCATATCCCACGGCTCGGGCGTGACATAGCTGTCAACTGCAGAACCGCTTTGAAGTCCTTTGCAAAAGGCAATCAGCTTTTCAGGCGTTACAAGTTTAATGCTTTGAATAATATCACAGCGCGTTTCATCGGGCTGCGGCGAAACCTCATAGCCCAATTCTTTAAACAGATTCGCCGCAAAAACGGCTGTTTTAAGCGCTTCGCCCGTTACATGGGGCGCGTTGAAAAGCCCCATAAACATATCGCGCGTATTACCGAGCGTTGCGCCGACTTCTCTGCCGACTCCGGGCGATGTCATTCTGTATGAGCAAAGCTCGACAAGCTCTTTTTTCCCCGCAATATAGCCGCCGCATTTTGCAATGCCGCCGCCGGGATTTTTTATAAGAGAGCCTGCAAAAATATCTACGCCCGCTTCCGGCGGGGTCCCCTTTTCGGTAAATTCGCCGTAGCAGTTGTCAAGCATGGTAATTGCATTTGAATTGCTTTTTACAATATCGCAGATTTTCGTAATGTCCGAGTGATTGAGCGACGGCCTTAAAGAATATCCGCGTGAACGCTGAATATAAACCGCCTTGTAAGAGCCGCCTTTAAGCTTTTCTTCAAGTGCGTCACAGTCAACGGTGCCGTCGGGTTTAAGGTCAAGAATCTCAAATTCAATGCCGAAATCTTTAAGTGAACCCATATCAGAGCCTGTAATACCGATTACGGGCTGAATTGTGTCATACGGCATACCTGTGGCGCAAAGCACGCGGTCGCCCGGTCTTAACACGCCGAAAAGCATAACGGTGAGCGTATGCGTGCCGCTTGCAAAGCTGTGCCTTATAAGAGCGTCCTCCGCGCCGAACACATCTGCCGTTACGCTGTCAAGCACCTCGCGCCCCCTGTCGCCGTAGCCGTAGCCCG
>DJRI01000092.1:6493-6690 GCA_002440045.1 Ruminococcaceae bacterium UBA6364
CGCCGTTGTCAATAAAGGCTTTTAAAACCCTTTGCTGATTGTATTCGGTTATGTCGTCAATTTTTAAAAACTGTTCGTGCGAAAGCTCAAGAGCCTTTTTTTCAAGCGCTTTTACGCTGTCGCTGAAATTGAAAAAATCCATTACTTTAACCTGGCGATAAAAATTTTTGATACTTCTTTATAGCCGAGCTTTTCAT
>DJRI01000035.1 GCA_002440045.1 Ruminococcaceae bacterium UBA6364
GAGTTCGGCCCTCTTATGCTTAAACTTTTAATTTGTAAAGAAAAGCTTTCAATAATCTTCCATCAATAAAAAATCGGCAAGATGCACGATTTTTATACCGTTGACATTTCCCGCGGCAAGCTCGTCAAGCGTAACTATATATTTTGGATAGTTGTCTCTGATTTCAAGAAGATTCTCGACCTCTCTGTCGGAGTCCTGCGGCAGATTGCGGCATACCTGAACATAAACGCGTTCGTCACGCCGCACGGCAACAAAGTCGATTTCTTTTGCGGCATTTTTTCCGATATAAACGTCATAGCCCTTTCGCCGAAGCTCAAAATACACAATGTTTTCAAGCATTGCCGCCACGGATTTCGGGTTAAAGCCCATTATGCAGTATTTTAAAGAAGCATCTGCAAGATAGAACTTTTCCTGCGTTTTAAGGACGGTTTTGCCTTGCATATCGTACCGCCTGCAGCGGTAAATTACAAACGCTTTTTCAAGCCATTCAAGGTAGTTATAGACGGTTTCAACAGAAAGAGAACGCCCCTTGCTCTTCATAAACTTAACAATTGCGTTGGCGGAAAAGGTTTTGCCGACGTTTTCTATAATATATTTTACCACACGGTTAAAAAGGTCAAAATTTGTGATGTTGCGGCGCTTTGTGATGTCGCTTGTTATGACCGAATTATAAATTCCTTCAACAATTTGATATGAAGAGCGCTCATCAAAATCCCCGAGTGCGACCACGGGGAAGCCGCCCATACGGATATAATCGTTCAAAAGCTCTTTCGGCGTTTTGCTGCTTTCTTTTTTAAACTCAAGATATTCGGAAAAAGACAGCGTAAATACGGGAATAAGAATATAGCGACCCGTTAAATAGGTAGAGATTTCGCCCGACATCAGCTTTGAGTTAGAGCCTGTCACATAAATGTCGGCGTCGGTATCCTCCAAAAGACTGTTGACCGCCTTTTCCCAGCCGTTAACCTCCTGCACTTCGTCAAGCAGAAGATAATAGCGGCCGCTGTCGGTCATTTTTTCTTTTATATTTCGGTACATCTGCTTTGAAGTCAAGCCGTCGTCAAGCTCTTCCGAAGTGAAGCGCATTTGAATTATATGCTCAGAGAGGACACCGCTTTTTAAAAGGTCGTCTTTAAGCATATCCAAAATAGTCGATTTTCCGCAGCGGCGGATTCCCGCAAGAATTTTTACAAGCGAAATATCGCGGTAGGTTCTTAAAATATCCAAATAATACGGTCTTGTTATCACGGTATTGCCTCCTTATTATATAATCAGTATACCCAAAAACTTTCTGCTTGTCAAAAGTTTTTGCTGAAATTTCGTAAAAACTTTCTGATTTACACAAGTTTTTCGGGTCAAATGCCGCCGCATTTATCGCTCCGGCTTTTTATAGCTCTTTTTCACTGTTGTCGCAGTAAGGCAAAACACCTCGTCCGCGCCCGCAATCAGCAGTGTTTTTGCGCACTCGTTAAGCGTTGCGCCGGTTGTTTTAACGTCGTCGCAAAGAAGTATGCGCGCGTGTTTTATAAAAGGCAAAGCATCTTCTTTAACTGCAAAAACGCCGAGGACGTTTCCGCTTCGCTCGTATTCTTTAAGAGTATGTTGCTGCGAGGTTTCAAAAATTTTTTCGAGCGCGTCTTTAAGGGGTATTCCCGTTCTTTTTGAAACGCCCGCGGCAAGAAGCTGCGCCTGATTAAAGCCGCGTTTCTTTTCGTCTTTTTTCGTCATCGGCACATACGCGGCAAAGTCAAACGAATACCCTGAAAACCGCTCAAAAAAACACTTTGCCATATCTTCGGAAAGCGACTCTGCAATGTGCGTTGCCTTTCCGAATTTAAGCTTTTTTACCGCAACGCCTGCCGCGCCCTCATAATAATAAGGCGAAGCGACGGCGGTGTAAAAGCTTTTGTGCTTTTTGCAAACGCAGTCGCTCTTTTTAAAGCCGCAAAGCATACAAATTTCGCCCGTTATTTCGTTTTTCGTTTCAAGGCAGCCTTTGCAGGCGGTTTCGTTTATTGCAATAACTCTGTCGCAAAACCTGCATCTCTGCGGAAAAAGCAGTTTAAGCGAAAGCTTTTTTGCCGATTTTAAAGATTTTTTAATGCTTTTCATATTAAAATGCCGATTTCAAAAAGTGCGGCAGCGCAGAATAGCGCTTTGATTTTTTATCGTTTTCGGTCATTTTTTTAATAAGCTCGCCGGAGCCTACGGTAATAAGCATATTTTTTGCGCGCGTAACGGCGGTGTATAAAAGGTTTCGGTAGGCAAGATTCGGCACAACCCCGAACACGGGGATTATAACCGCGTTAAATTCGCTGCCCTGGCTTTTGTGCACGGTTATGGCATACGCCAAATCAAGGTCGCCCAAAAGCTCTGATGCAAGCTCCGTTTTTCTGCCGTCAAAATCGACCGTTACAATGCCGCTTTTTTGGTCAATATCTTTAATTATGCCTATGTCGCCGTTAAAAATGCCGACGCCTTTTTCATCTTTTGACTCCCACTCGATGTTGTAGTTGTTTTTAATCTGCATAACCTTGTCGCCGGTTCTGAAGATTTTGGCGCCCAAAAACAGCTCGCTTTTTTGGGGGTCTTTGGGGTTCAGGGCTTCCTGAAGAAGCCTGTTTAAATTGACCGTGCCCGTTTCGCCTTTTTTAGAGGGGCAAATAACCTGAATATCCGAAAACGCGTCCCAATTATACGCCTTTTTAAGGCGCGACGCGCAAAGCTCCCTTACGGTGTCGGCGGTTTTTTGCGGCGAGGTGCGCTCAAGATGGAAAAAATCGCCGCCGTCGTTTGAAAGGTCGGGCATTTCGCCGCTTACTATTTTGTGGGCGTTTGTAATTATTTTGCTTGAAAGCGCCTGCCTGAAAACGTGCGAAAGCTCAACAACCGGCAAAACGTCGGAAACAATTAAATCGTGAAGCACATTGCCCGCGCCCACGGGCGGCAGTTGGTCGCTGTCGCCGACAAGCACAAGCCTGCACCCGAGCGGAAGCGCGTCAAGAAGGCTTGCAAAAACAGAAATATCGACCATTGAAAGCTCGTCTAAAATAAGCGCGTTGCAGTCGAGCGGATTTTGCAGATTGCGCCTGAAAACGGGCTTGTCGTCCTCGTCCCACTCAACCTCTAAAAGGCGGTGAATTGTTTTGGCTTCAACGCCCGTTACTTCGGTCATTCTTTTTGCGGCGCGCCCTGTGGGTGCCGCAAGCGCAATTTCAAGATGCTGACATTCAAAAACGTTTAAAATTCCTTTAATTGCGGTGGTTTTGCCCGTGCCGGGGCCGCCCGTGAGAATAAGAAGCCCTTTTGAAGCCGCCGTTAAAACAGCTTTTCTTTGAAGCTCTTCAAACACAATGCCGCTTTCTTTTTGGGCGCTGTCTATCATATCCGAAAGCGCGGGGGCTTTCGGCGGCGGAAAAGCCGCGATTATTGCCATTCTTTCGGCTATTC
The DNA here is from genome assembly GCA_002440045.1 of Ruminococcaceae bacterium UBA6364. Taxonomy (GTDB): domain Bacteria; phylum Bacillota; class Clostridia; order Oscillospirales; family Acutalibacteraceae; genus DTU089. Next base: position 3,451 of record DJRI01000035.1, read on the forward strand.
GCTTTTCGTCGTCATAAGACGAGGGCAAAAAGATAAATTCCGTGCCGTCAATCACTTCGCTTTTAAGCTGAGCCGTTTCAATAAGGCGGTCGATTGTAATGTCGGCTTCGTCAAAGGTTATTTCAAGAAAATCCGCCGAGGGCTTTAAAAGCTTTTCGCGCGGAATGCAGGTGTGCCCGCGCGAGTTTCGGTTGTAGCGCATAATGTGAAGCACGCCCGCGCCGAGCCTGTAATCGGGCGAGGGCTTTTTTTCAAGAAGCGCTTCGACAGCCTCAGCTTTTTCAAATGAAATGCCTATTCCGAGCGTGCAAAGGGAATAAGGATTTTCTTTAACCTCGTTAACGGCGTTTATGCCGCGCTTTTTAAAAATGCCTATGCATTCGGCGGGCGAAAATCCGTATTTTTCAAGCTCAAGCATAACCGTTCTTACGGCGTACTGCCGCTTGAAATCCTCGTTCATGCTTTTCGCCTGCTCTTTTGAAATGCCCTTTATAAGCGAAAGCTTTTCGGGGCTGTTTTCTATTACGTCAAGCGTTTGGGCACCGAATTTTGCTATTAGCGCCGCCGCTTTTTTCGGGCCTATTCCGCGGATTATTCCCGAAGAAAGATATTTGAATATCTGGTCGGCGGTTTCGGGCATACAGCGCGAAAATGACTCGACTTTAAGCTGTCTGCCGAACGTCGGGTGCATTGTAAAAGAGCCTGTAAGCGTAACGGTTTCGCCCGCGGCGATTCCCGGCATAACGCCGACAGCCGTAAAAAGCTCTGTCTCGGTTGAAAAATCAATAACGGTATAGCCGTTTGCGGCGTTTTGAAAAATAACGTCCTCGACTATTCCCGTAAGCGTAACTTTTTCCGAAAGCTCCATTTTTGCACCTCTCTTGCTTTTATATAACTAACGTTAATTGTATCATAAAAAAGCACATATTACAACAGAAAAAAGGGCAAAAGCGCGCTTCTGCTTTTGCCCCGAGAGGGTGTTTAATAGAGTGTGTTTAATATGGCTTTATGCCGCGGCAGGGGCTTTGGGCTTTTTTAAAGCCAAAGCCGAAAGAACGAGAGATACCGCCGGCACAATAATTAAAATTACATAAAGCAGCGCGCCCGAATTAATAAAGAGCGAAAAGCCCGAAAACGGGAACGAGAACAACAGCGTTACAAAGTAAATCGGCAATATATCGGCTGTTATTACGCCCGAGACTTTAAGAAGCCCCAAAACGGCGGAAACACACATCAGCGCCGCGAAAACGAGAAGGATTTTTGGAAAAACCTTTTCGCCCTTTGCAAGAACGGGCAGAAGAATAAGCGCCGCCGAGAACGTGATTGACAGAACAGCGCCCAAAACCGTGGCTGTGCCGCCGAAAACAGCGCATTCATAGTTTGAAGCGAACGCTCCGATATACAAAACAACAAACAGTGCCGGGAAAATGAATTTTTTCACAAAACTCCTCCTTCAAATGAAGTAATAAAAATGCAAAAAACCGCCCTGTATGAAGCGCCTACAGAGCGGTTTATGACCGAAAAAAATATATAAAAATTTTAAAAAATCAATTTTAAAAAATCAAGTTGCCTTTGAGTTTGTTTCGGTACCGCTATTAGCGCCGCCGCTCCTCATTTTAATGCGGCTTCGCAAATTTCCGTTTGTTTCGACTCAACGGTTTTTGCCTTTAAAACACCGACGGCGAAAAACGCCGATACAGTTTTCGGTGTTCAACTAAATATTAACACAGATGTTTGATTTTGTCAACACTTTTTGATTTATTTCGTGTCAATATTGGTTTTTTAACGCTTTGAACGTCGGTGCGGCGCGCTTTCGCTCTTGACATTAATACTTTTATAATGTAAAATTATTACTTGTATAAATTTGAAATTTTTTAGGTTGAAAAGAGTGAAATTATGCATTGGTCCGAAGAAATTGCCGAGCGCATCATAAAGCGCAATCCAAATAAGGAAGAGTATGTATGCGCAACGGGTATCAGCCCCTCAGGCTCCATTCACATTGGTAACTTCCGCGATATTGCGACAAGCTATTTTGTCGTTCGCGCGCTCAGAAAAAAAGGCAAAAAAGCAAAGCTTCTTTTTTCGTGGGATGAGTTTGACCGTTTAAGAAAAGTTCCCGTAAACGTTGCCGCGGTTAATTCCGATATGGAAAAATATATCGGCTGCCCTTATGTCGATGTTGAAAATCCGTTCAAAGAAAGCGACGCTTCGTCTTATGCCGATTATTTTGAAAAAGAGTTTGAAAGCTCTATAGGCGAGTTCGGCATAGATATGGATTACCGCCATCAGGCAGAAATGTACAGAAGCGGCAAATATACAAAATATATTCTTGAGGCCCTTGAAAAAAGAGGTCAGATTTTTGACATTCTTGACAGGCACCGCACCCAAAAAGCAAAAGAGGGCGAAAGAGAAAACTATTATCCCGTCAGCATTTATTGCAGCGAGTGCGGCAAGGATACGACAAAAATAACATCGCTTTCGGGTGACTGCACAAAGGCGACTTATGAATGCGCCTGCGGCCACAAGGGTACGTTTGACTTTACAAAGGACTTTAACTGCAAGCTTGCCTGGAAGATAGACTGGCCCATGCGCTGGATGTATGAGGGCGTTGACTTTGAGCCCGGCGGAAAAGACCACGCAAGCCCCCACGGCAGCTATGACACAAGCAAAGACATTGCGCGCGAGGTGTTTTCTTATGAGCCGCCGATTTTCCAGGGATATGAGTTTATCGGCATAAAGGGCACAACGGGCAAAATGTCGGGCTCCTCGGGTCTTAACCTTACGCCCGGCACGCTTCTTAAAATATATCAGCCCGAGGTTATTTTGTGGCTCTATTCAAAAACAGAGCCGCTCAAGGCGTTTGACTTCTGCTTTGACGACGGCATTTTAAGACAGTATTTTGAGTTTGACAAAATGTATAACGCCGTAAAAGACGGCACCGCAAGTAACGCTCAGCTTGAAATTATGTATAACACCACGGTTGAGGGCAGAGAGATAGAGACCGTACCCATGGGGCACTTGGTTCAGCTCGGCTCGGTTGTTGACTTTAACGTCAAAATGCTCGAAACGGTGTTTGAAAAGATAGGCACGCCCTATAAATACGAGCAGTTTAAAGACAGGCTCGAAAGGGCAAAATATTGGCTTGAGCACTGCGCGCCCGAAAACGTTAACAGACTCAGAGAAACAAGAAACTGGGATGTTTACGAAACGCTTGACGAAAACGGCAAAAAAGAAGTCGAAGAGCTGTTTTCGTTCATTTCAAAGGGCGGCTATGACCTTGATGAGCTTAACAAAAAGCTTTATGCCATTCCTAAAGAGGTTTGCGGCGGCGAGCTTGACGAAAAGGCTCTTAAAGCGCTTCAGGGCACGTTCTTTAAAAATGTTTATAAGCTTTTGATAGATAAAGAAAAAGGACCGAGACTTTATTTGTTCCTTTTTGCAATCGACCCCAAAAAATATGTCGGACTTCTTGACTTTTCTTATCCCAAAACCGAGGAGGAAATGAAAGTTCCCGAAACAGAGGAAAAAGAGAACGAAAAGGACAAAGACCTTCACGTTTACGGCGAAAAAGACGCTTTTGTGCCTGTTACGGCTGAAAAGATAAGCATAGACGATTTTATGAAAATCGACCTTAGGGTATGCGAAATTCTTAAAGCGCAGGAGATAAGAAAGTCGCACAGCTGCTTAAAGCTTACGCTTGACGACGGCAGCGGCGAAAACCGCGTTATCGTTTCGTCGATAAAAAGCGAATACACCCCCGAGCAGCTTGTCGGCAAAAAGATTATTGTCGTTGCAAACCTTGAGCCCGCAAGATTTTCGGGTGTTGAAAGCGACGGAATGCTTCTTGCCGCAACAAACGGCGCTTGCGGCTGTCAGGTTATTTTCCTGCCGGACTGCGTGCCGAACGGAACAAGAATAAAGTAATGGAAAATATTGAAGAAGCACGCAGATTTTTCTCAAACGACAAATTTGCGACAGAGGTTACGGGTATCACAATAGACGAGGTGCACGACGGATTTTCGCGGTGCAGTCTTGAAATTACCGAAAAGCACCTCGGCGCGCACGGGCAGATTATGGGCGGCGTTATTTTTACTCTTGCCGATTTTGCCTTTGCCGCGGCAACAAATTCAAAAGAGCATTATACGGCGACCGTCGAAAGCAAAATTAACTTTATTTCGGCTTCCCGCGGGAAAAAGCTCTTTGCCGAGTGCCGCCGCAGAAAAGACGGCAGAACGCTGTGCTTTTATGAAACCGTGATTTTTGACGACCTTGAAAAAACCGTTGCCACAGTCAGCGCAACGGGCATACACATAGAACGGGCATAGGCATAAGTGAGTGCCTACTCATAGAAAGGTGACGCTTTATGACGCAAACTCTTTTAGCGCTTTTTACCGCGTTTATGCTTACAATAGCGCCTATATTCCACCTGCCGACGACGGGCGTTGCGCCTTATGTCGGGCTTGCAAACGAAAGCGAGCCTGCAAGCGAAAAATACCGCGTCTATGACAAAGTAGACGGCGCTGCCGATTCGGTGTTTTATATCGCGCGCCCCAAAACGGCTTTATATACCGTTAAAAATGCTTCGGAATTCGGCGTTTCGGCAAAGTCCGGCGATAACTACGGGGCATTTTTAAAGGCTGTTGAATATTGCCGACAAAACCCCGGCACAAGGCTTGACATAGCCCCCGGCAGATATTATTTTCGCACGGCAAAAACAATTGAAATATCCGGTCTTAAAAACATTTTGTTTAACGCAAGCGGCGCGACCTTTGTTTTTGAAAATCCGAATTATTTCAATGTTTATGACTGCGACTGCGTTGAGTTTTCGGGGCTTTCGGTTACATGGAATCTTGCTTCGTCGCGCCTGGGCTCAATTGTAAAGGTGCAAAATGCCGACAAAAAAGCCCATTCGTTTGAAATTCTTTTTACGGAATATTCGGATGTTGACGAAAATATTGAGATAGCCGCGTTTACGGGCTACGACAAGGATACGTTAACGCCCGGCACTGCCGACGGCTTTAAAGAAAGCTATGTTTATCAGTACCCCGAAATTATTTCTTCCGTTAAAAAGACCGCGCGCAACGTGCTTAAAATAACCCACGACGGAAGCCTTGACAGCTTTTCCGACGGCGATGTATTTTTGTTGCGGCACAAGGTCTATGAGGGCAATGTTTTTGCGGTAACAAATTCAAAAAACATTACGTTTTCAAAAATAAACATTTATGCCGCCGCGGGTATGGGCTGGCTTATTACCGACCGCTGTGAAAGATTTCAGCTTCTTGACTGCGTAATAGGTCTTGACCCCGATTTTAAAGATACGCACCGCGTTTCTTCTACTGCGGACGGCGTGCATATTGCAAACACAAACGGCAAGTTCAGAATAAGCGGCTGCGATTTCAGCTTTATGGGCGACGACGCCGTGAACGTTCACGACAATCTTGTTGTTGTAACAAAAAGGCTCAGCGCAAATTCCCTCGAAGTCTATTCAAACGTTAACAGCTTTTTAAAGGGCGACACAGCCGTTTTTTGCGATGAAAATTACAAAAAGCTTGATTTTTCGGCTGAGGTAACAGAGGTCAGCGGCAATAAGCTGACTTTTTCGGGCGCTCTTCCCGATTTTGTAAACGAAGGCTCTATTGTATATAACGGAAGCCTTGACAGCGGAAACTATGTTATAAAAGATAACTATTTCCACGAAAACCGCGCAAGAGGCTTGCTTTTGCAGAGCAGTAACGGACTTTGTGAAAACAACCGCTTTTACAAAATTATGGCAAACCCCATAAAAATCATTCTTGACGTTACGTCAGACAAATGGCTTGAAGGCACGGGCGTAAACAATCTTTCGGTAAAAGGAAACACCTTTAAAGACTGCAACGTTGTCGAGTGGGGCGCCCAGATAGAGATTGACACAAATATCGACGGCAAAAAAGCTTCGGAGCCGATGTTCTTTAACATAAGCATTAAAAATAACCTCTTTGAAAACTTTATGGGTCCCGTAATGCGCGCAAGAAACGCGTCAAATCTTTCGTTTTGCGACAACGAAATTGTCAATACAAGCGGCAAAATCGCTGCTGACAGGGGCAGAATAAAAATCAAAGAAAAATGCGCGGGCGTTAAAATAAGCGGCAACAGCTTTGCGCCGACGGCAAAAGCGCCGTTTCAGCATCTTGTTGAAATAAAAGACCCTAAATCCCTGATTTAGTTTTAGGCATAATAATGGACTGCAGGAAGTGATTCCCGCAGTCCGAAATTTTAAAATACGTCATTCAAGGGCGCTTTCGCCCGTTTTATAATCTATTTCAACGCCCGGCTGAACGTTATAACAAAACACGTTAAAGCAAATGCCGTCGCCGTTGTCTTCTACAGAAAACGCCTCCATAAGTACGCCCCTTGCCACAAGGTCGTTGCCCGAAAAAACAGGCGTTACCCTGTACATAACGTGATTTTCGGTCTCTTTTATGTAGTCTGCCGTCATATTTTCAAACGGAAGCATTCCCTTGACGTTCATATATCGCGTGCCCGTAATAAGATTTTTTTCGTTGTCGTTTTCACCCGCTAATTGAAACCCGATAAGGTGACAGCGGTTATAAAGATATTTGCCGTCAACGCAATCGTATTTTACGGTGTGCCAGCCCGACGGTTTAATCTGGCCTATTCCCTCGCGCTCCTTAGTCGGCATAAGGTCTGTTCCGAGCGACGCCGTGGCAGTCCCGCATCTTTTAAGCGAATCAAGCGGCGAATAGTACTCAAACGAGGTTTTTGTAAGCTCACCCTTTTTAAAAAACGGTGTGTTGTTATTAATTACGGCATAAGGCTCCCCCGAATATTCGGGGACAAGCGAAAGCGAAAATTCGCCGATTTCGGACGTTTCTGCACTTATTGAGTATTTTTCGCGCTCGCTTTGCGACAAAGTGCCCACAGGGTGGCTTTCGGGCATTGTGTCGGGCGCGTTAAAGAAAATACCGAAAATTATCGCCGCAGCCGCTATAACAGAAGATATAACGGCGATAAGCGATTTTTTATTTTTCATTTTACCCACACCTCTTTTATGACTTTTTCGCGACTAAGAGAACCGAACCCGGAACGGTTTTGAAATGCCCTCTTTATCGGCGATGCTCTCTTTAGCGGTCTCATATTACCATAAAACACAATCAATTTCAACAAACGGAGGAATAACAGTGAAACTTAAAAAAACCGACGTAAGCGGTTTTGATAAAATATACGGACTTATGGAACGCGCTTTTCCTTATGACGAGCGCCGCGACCGAGAAAAACAAAAAGAATGCTTTATGAATGAGTGCTTTTTGGCGTTTGAAATAGAAAAAGACGGCGAGTTTTTAGGCTTTTTAACGGCGTGGGAGTTTGAAAATTTCGTGTTTTTTGAACACCTTGCCGTGCTTCCCGAAAAAAGGAACGGCGGAATAGGCTCGCTTGCCGTTGAAGAAGCAAAAAAATATTATTCGGGCAAACCGATTGTTTTAGAGGTCGAAAAGCCGCTGTCGGACATAACAAAAAGGCGCGTTGCGTTTTATGAACGTCACGGCTTTAAAAATAACGGCGTGTTTTATGAACAGCCGTCATATCATAACGAAAGCCCCCTCGTGCTTGACCTTATGAGCTTTCCCGAAAAGCTTTCCGAAGAAGAGCTTTGCGACTTCCTTTCAAATACGCGAAAGACCGTTTATAAGGTGAAATGAACGAAAAACAGCCCCGCCGAGAATGCAGGAATTCCTGTATTTTTGACGGGGCATTTTAAAACCGCTCCGTGTTAGATTAATAAAGCGTCAGCGCAAGAAAAAAGCAGGGCATTGTGTGCTCTGCATTTAGTGTGATTATAAGAAATAAAAAGGGGATAAAGGCGGGTTTTTAGGCGAACCGCGTTCGGCTCTTTATTCCAATTCTTTAAAATCGCCCATTTTCATTGAAATGTCAAATGCCGAAACGGAATGTGTAAGCGCGCCTATCGAAAGAATATCCACCCCGAGCGCAGCAACGCTTTTAAGTCTTTCGGGCGTAAGATTGCCCGACGCTTCAAGCAGGGCTTTTTTGTTTGTGAGCTTTACAGCCTGCGCCATCATTTCGTTTGACATATTGTCAAGCATAATTATGTCTGCGCCGGCAGAAAGAGCCTCTTTAACCTCGTCAAGATTGCGCGTTTCGACCTCTATTTTTACCGTGTGACCGACTTTTTCTCTCAAAGCGTTAACGGCAGGGGTTATGCCGCCTTTTGCGTCAATATGATTATCCTTGAGCATGGCGCAATCCGAAAGATTGAAGCGGTGGTTTTTGCCGCCGCCGCAGGTGACGGCATATTTCTGCAAAGCGCGAAGCCCGGGAAGAGTTTTTCTTGTGTCGGCAATTGAAGCGCCCGTGCCGCTGACCTCTTTAACGCAAAGCGCGGTGAGCGTTGCAACGCCGCTTAAATGCTGAATTAAGTTAAGCGCTGTTCTTTCACCCTTTAAAAGCTTTACGGTCTTGCCCGAAAACGAGGCGATAAGATCGCCCTTTTTAACCTCGTCGCCGTCTTTTTTAAAAAGGGTGTATTCAAAGCTGTCGTCAAGCAAAGAAAAAACGCGCATGGCTACATCTGCGCCCGCAAGAACGCCGTCTGCCTTTGAAACGAAATATGCGTTGCTTCTTTCGTTTTCGTCAAGAAGATAATCGGTTGCAACATCTATATAATTAATATCTTCAAGTATTGCCCTTTTAATTATTTCATCAACATAAAACTGCGGTAAAATCATTTGTCAACCTCCGAAAGAATGATATATGCCACCGTTGCAAGCGAAAGCGCCTCGCAATAGTCGTGCGTAACGGCAAATTTGCCGTTTTTAAGTGTGTTAAGAATTGTTTCAACGCATTTTTTGCCCTCGTGAATCGCGCCTTCGTCCGGGATAACAAAATATGCCTTTTGCATTATTTCGCGAATTTCCGTGCGAAGCCCTTTAGGAAGAAGCGCGCCCGAATAATCCGTTTGCGCGTCCTCTTCTGGGGGCGTAACAGCCGAAGCCCCCGCGTTTATACAGCGGACAATATCTTCAGCCGCCTTTCTGCCGAAAACGAGCGCCTCCAAAAGCGAGTTGCTTGCAAGCCTGTTTTTACCGTGAACGCCCGTGCAGGAGCATTCGCCCGCGGCATAAAGCCTTGGCAGAGTTGTGCGCGAGTTAAGGTCAACTTCAATGCCGCCCATAAGGTAGTGATGGCACGGAAAAACCGGAATAAGGTCTTTTGAAATGTCTACCCCGTGAAGAAGACAGCCCTCATATATCCCGGGAAAGCGCTCTTTTAAATATTCTTCGCCTTTATATCTTATATCAAGATAAAAATCATTGCTGCCGACTCTTTTTGACTCGGTTATAATGGCTTTTGAAACAACGTCGCGCGGGGCTAATTCAAGACGGCTGTCATATCTGTCCATAAAACGCTCTTTGTTGCAGTTAAGAAGATATGCGCCCTCGCCGCGCACGGCTTCGCTTATTAAAAACTGCTCGCGGTCTGCGCCGTTAAAAGCCGTCGGGTGAAATTGGATATACGAAAGATTTTTAATCGCCGCGCCCATTTCATAGGCAAAGCGTATGCCGTCGCCCGTTGCTACAGAGGGGTTTGTGGTGTATTTGTAAACCCTGCCTATACCGCCCGAAGCAAGAAGGCAATAGCTTGAATAAACGGTTTTAAATTCGCCGCCGCTCATAATTTCGGCTTTAAAGCCGTTTTTGACGCGGCAAAGTGACGTAACCATGGTTTCGTCCGAAACGGTGACGTTTTTGAGCTTTTCAACCGCAAGCATAAGCTTGTCTACAAGCTCTTTGCCCGAGGTGTCTTTGTGGTGAACGATTCTTCTGCGCGAATGGCCGCCTTCAAGCGTTTTGATAAGATTGCCGTTTTCGTCGCGGTCATAGTCCACGCCGTATTCCATGGTTTTTCTTACGTCGTCGGGGCCTTCGTGAACAAGCTGTGTTACGGCGTCAAGGTCGTTTTTTCTGCCGCCCGCTATTAATGTGTCCTCAATGTGAAGCTCAAAGCTGTCGTTTTCAAAGCTAAGAACGCACGCAACGCCGCCCTGCGCCAAAGAGCTGTTTGATTGGTGCCGCTCTTTTTTTGAAAGCATAAGTATGCTGACGGAAGGCGGAAAGTTAAGCGCGGCATAAAGCCCCGCAACGCCGCTGCCGACGATAATTACATCATATACTCTTTTAAGCTTTGAAAGCTCCATATGACCAAATCCTTTTTGATTATTTGATTGATTAAAGCCGGTATTTGTGAATTGAATAAAAGTGAAGCTTATAATTAAAAACCGGCGAAAAGTGTTCAAAGAGTTATGTTGTAATTATACCATTATTTTTGGGGGATTCAATATTAAATGTTCCAATAAACAGCGTAAAACGCCCGTTTCTTTTAGTGAACTTTAAGTTTTTCCGTGTTAAAAAAATAACTACCGCCGTTTTGCTTGAAAAAGGCGGCGGGATAATGTATTATAAATATAATATGTATATGAAAACACGGCGATTCGCCCGAACGGAGGAAAAGTTTTGAACGGCTACATCGAAAAAGACCTTGAATTATTGCAAAGTGCAGACCCCGAGCTTTTCGGCGCATTTTCGTCGGAGCTTAAAAGGCAGACCGACAATATTGAGCTTATAGCAAGCGAAAACTACGCTTCGCCCGCTGTTATGGCGGCGTCTGGCAGTATACTCACAAATAAATATGCCGAGGGGTATCCCGCGCACCGCTATTACGGCGGCTGTATGTATGTGGATGTTGCCGAAGAGCTTGCGCGCGAACGCGCAAAAAAGCTGTTTTCGTGCAAATTTGCCAATGTTCAGCCGCACTCGGGCTCTCAGGCAAACTTTGCCGCGTATTTTGCGCTTTTGAATCCGGGCGACACGGTTCTCGGAATGAGCCTTCAGGACGGCGGCCATCTTACGCACGGTTCGCCTGTGAACGTCAGCGGAAAATATTTTAAATTTGAAAGCTACGGCGTTAACGGCGACGGCTTTATCGACTATGACGAGGTAGAGAAAAAGGCGCTTGAGATAAAGCCGAAAATGATTGTTGCGGGCGCTTCGGCTTATCCGCGGACTATTGATTTTAAACGCTTCAGAGAGATTGCCGACAAGGCGGGCGCGCTTCTTATGGTGGATATGGCGCACATAGCGGGGCTTGTCGCGGCGGGGCTTCACCCGTCGCCCGTGCCGTATGCCGACGTCGTTACATCTACAACTCACAAGACTTTAAGGGGTCCGCGCGGCGGGCTTATACTCACAAACAGCGAAGAGCTTGCAAAAAAGATTGACAAGTCGATTTTTCCCGGGATTCAGGGCGGCCCGCTTATGCATATAATCGCCGCAAAAGCCGTGTGCTTCGGCGAGGCGCTGCGCCCCGAGTTTAAGGATTATGCAAAAAAAATAATAACAAACTGCAAGGCGCTTGAAAACGCGCTGGCGGCACAGGGCGTTGATATGGTTTCGGGCGGCTCTGATAACCACCTTTTGCTGCTTGACCTCAGAAACCTTAAAATCACGGGCAAAGAGCTTGAAAAACGCCTTGACGACGTGCACATAACCGTTAATAAAAACGCCGTTCCCGGCGACCCCGAAAAACCGTTTGTTACAAGCGGAATAAGAGTGGGCACGGCAGCTGTTACAACGCGCGGCTTCGGCGCACACGAAATGGCTAAGATTGCAAAATTCATAAAGCTTGCCGCAACCGATTTTGACGGCAGTGCCGAAGAAATTCGCGAAGAGGTCGCAAAAATGTGCGGAAAATTCCCGATTTACGGCTGAAAACGCAAAGCACATTAAAACGCAGTCTTGAATTGCAGCTTTTGCTGTGATAAAATATCAATAAATTGAAAGCCGCGCTGCCGCCGCTTTCAATTTATATATGCGGGTATGGTGGAATTGGCAGACACGCAAGATTTAGGTTCTTGTGCCGCAAGGCATACAGGTTCGACCCCTGCTACCCGCACCATAATGCCACCGTAATTTTGATAGAATTACGGTGGACTTTTTTGTTATTGTTTGATGGGCTGCATTATGGTAAAATAATTTCGACAAATCGGAATTTGAAGAGG
>DJRI01000031.1 GCA_002440045.1 Ruminococcaceae bacterium UBA6364
TCGCCCTTTAAGTGCTCTGTGCTGTGCCAAAGCTCGTTTATAAATTCATTTTCGGCGGCATATTGCGCCGTCACGGGCTTTCTTTTTCCTTTCGGGTTTTCGTTTTCCAAAAATTCTTTAAAAAGCTTTTCATCGCCGTCAAAAACAAAAAAGTCATTTTCGGTTTGATGGCGCGCTATGTTGAGCTTTGCGTTCATATACCCCGAAAAGCCCGTTCTGTAATGGTCAAGATGCTCTTCGTGAATGTTAAGAAGCACCGCAACATGCGGCGACGCTTTTGTAAATTCAAGCTGATGCGACGACATTTCTATAACAGCCGTCATATCCTCGCCCTCGTCAGCCATTTCTAAAACCGGCACGCCTATGTTGCCTATAAGACAGCACTTTTTGCCCGAGGCTTTGAGCATTTCGTATATAAGAGTCGAAGTTGTGGTTTTGCCCTTTGAGCCTGTTATTCCGACGGTTTTCGGCTTGCAAAAGCGCAAAAACATATCGGTCTGACACGTTATTTCGGTCGTGTCGGGGTACATATTCTCTTCAAGAAACGCAATGCCCGGACTTTTGAAAACTATATCAAAATCGGAAAGGCACGAAAGAAAATCATCGCCGCAGATGTAGCTTACATTCTCGTCGTCCCCTACGCTTACCTCTGCTTTATCGGCTATTGTGAGGTGCTTTTCGGGTAAATGCTTTCTTAAATATGCATAGGTCGATTTGCCCTCTCTGCCAAGCCCCAAAATGAGGATTTTTTTATCTTTTACATAATCAATTATTGCTGACATACGAATACATCTCCGTTAAACATTCGCTGAATTTTTCGGGCACAAGATTTTCACGGTTATATTCCGAAAGCGCCGTGCTTTCGCGAACTATATCTTCACAGCAAAAAGCGTCGTCAAAAATTTTCAAAAGGAGCGGCAGTTCTCTTTTTTCGCGCTTTAAAGAAAGAATTTTCATAGCGAGCGCCGTTCTGTATTCCTCCGCCGTGCCGACGCATTCAAACGGCTTTACTGGGTCAAGCCCCGTAAGCCCCCTGAAATCGGGAATAAGCTCTTCTTTTTCAAACATATCGGAAGAAAAAATTTCTTTCATTTCACCGTCCGATAAAAATGCCGACAGCATTCCGTAAACAAAAAGGCATTTCGGACATTTTTCGCACCATATATTTTGCTTGCTGCCGCGGTTGCAGCTTCTGAAAACGCGCCTGTATTCGGGGCGCGAAGCAAACATTTTTGCAATCTGAAGCTCCGAAAACGGCCTTAAAAGGCTGAAATAATGAATTTTCTCTGTAAAATTGCGCTTTACATATTCGTTAAAATCATATTCAAAATCAAACGACTTTGAGTATTGGTGGTTAACCCCGTTTTCGGTGTTGCCCTCGTTTGCGCTTGCCTCGTTTGAAAGAACGATATTTTCCGCGCCCACAAGGTACGCCGCAAAAAGACTTATAAACGCAACGACCGCCGAAAACGGCGTGTGACCGTTCAAAAAGCCCTGTTTATTAAGCTCAAGAAGGTTTTTGTCAATCGTTCTGTGAACCTTTATTATATCGCCCTCGCTGTAGCCCGCCGCCTTAACACAGTCGGTACGCGCTTTTTGGTCGTTGACGGTGAAAAACATATTGTCTTTTTTAAATTTTCTCAAAAGATACGCCGTAACACAGCTGTCCTTGCCGCCGCCGACGGGAATTATGTTTTTGTTTGTAACCGCAACGTCAAACGAAGCGCTTTCTTTAAGAGCGGGGGTTGATGTAATTTCGATAAAGTCCTCTTCTTTACCCGGCTCTATTCCGTTTATATAAAAGAATTCGCCGAGCCCCGACGCCCAAAGATGGCGCCAATAAGCGCAGTCTTCTTCGGAAAGAAAACCGCATTTTACGTCAATTTTTTTAGGGCAGACGCACTTGAAATAGCTGACCGCCTCCGAAAGCCCCATATTAAAAACAAGCTTTTTGCCCAAAGGGCTGTCAAAGGCGTTTATAATCGAAAGATTGTCGGTCTCGATTGATAAAGTCGGCTTAAATTTGCAAAGCCCCTCTATATAAAACGAATACTCAATATCCAAAGAATGCTCTTTCTTTTCGACTTTTGCGCCCTCATAGACAAAAAGCGGATATTTATTTCTTAATTCAAGCGAATTGAGCTTTGTCATTTAAGCTTTCTCCTTGCAAAATGAATAAAATCGGCGGCACTGCCGATAATTCTCATAAATAATACTTTACCGCACCGTTAAATATACCACATAATGCCGTATTTAACAAGGATTTTTCAAAAAGACTTGAATATACATTTAAAATTATATATAATCTTACGTAGGTGAGAAGATATGTTGGAATTAAAAAATATTTCCTGGGGCGTCAATGAAGACGGCGCCGAAAAAGAAATTTTAAAAAATGTTTCGCTCGTCATAGACGACGGCTCTTTTCTTGTAATAACAGGCCCGAACGGCGGCGGAAAATCAACTCTCGCGCGCATTATTATGGGCATTGAAAAGCCGTCGGAGGGCAAAATTTTCTGGAACGGCGAAGACATTACGGAGCTTTCGATAACCGAAAGGGCAAAGCTCGGCATCGGCTATGCTTTTCAGCAGCCGCCGCGCTTTAAGGGGCTTACTGTGCGCGACCTTTTAAGCCTTGCAAACGGAAGCACACTTCCCGAGGACCAGTGCTGTGCCTATCTTACGGGCGTGGGTCTTTGCTCTAAAGACTATTTAAACCGCGAGGTTGATTCGTCTCTTTCGGGCGGCGAAATCAAAAGAATAGAAATAGCCACGCTTATGGCAAGAAAGCCGAAGCTTGCAATTTATGACGAACCCGAAGCGGGCATTGACCTTTGGAGCTTCACAATGCTTGTCGAAAGCTTTAAATCCATTGCCGCTTCGCATAAAGAAAGTATGCTTATAATCTCCCATCAGGAGCGTATTATGAAGATTGCCGACGAAATTGCCGTCATTGCCGACGGAACGCTTAAAAAAATCGGCAAGCGCGACGAGGTTCTTCCCACGCTTTTGGAGCAGTTTGACAACGCCTGCTCATTCAGATAAGAAAGGTGCGTAATATATATAATGGATAAAACAGATGAAAATTTGCTTCTTACTATTGCGGACCTTCACGGGGTTCCGCAGGGCGCCTATAACATAAGAAAAAACGGCTCGGCGCTTATGAGAAGCTCAAGCGAACATATAGAAATTATTCCGAAAAGAGACAAGCCCGGCATAGATATAATCGTTAAGCCGTTTACAAAAAACGAGAGCGTGCATATCCCCGTAATTCTTACCGAAACGGGGCTTGACGACCTTGTTTATAACGACTTTTATATAGGCGAGGGCGCCGATGTGCTTATAGTCGCGGGGTGCGGAATACACAATTCGGGTAATAAAAAAAGCGAGCACGACGGTATTCACTGCTTTCATATAGGCAAAAACGCGCGCGTAAAATATGTTGAAAAGCACTACGGCGAGGGCGACGGCACGGGCGAGCGTATTTTAAACCCGAGAACCGAAGTTTATATGGACGAAAACTCCTATTGCGAAATGGAAATGGTTCAGATTAAAGGCGTTGACTCGACAAAGCGCGAAACGCTGGCACAGCTTAAATCCGGCGCAAAAATAGTCATTTTTGAAAGACTTATGACTCACGGCACTCAAACAGCCGACTCCGACATAGTTATAGAGCTTAACGGCGAAGACTCTTCGGCTCAGATAGTGTCGCGCTCGGTCGCAAAAAACACTTCAAGGCAAAAGTTCTTCCCAAAAGCTGTCGGCAATACCAGATGCCACGCGCACATTCAGTGCGACTCAATAATTATGGACGGCGCGCACATTTCTTCAATACCGGCTATCGAAGCAAACGACAGCGAAGCCAACATAATTCACGAAGCGGCAATCGGGCGCATAAACAGCGACCAGCTTTTAAAGCTTCAGACACTCGGCAAAACAAAAGAAGAGGCGGAAGAAATTATCATCAACTGCTTCCTTAAATAAATTTTTGCAACCGATGATTAATTAAGCGAAATTTTTCGCCGCACTTTGCTTCATCGGTTATTTTGAGGTAACGAAATGGAAAAAAGAGTTCTTGCAATAGATTTCGGCGCGTCAAGCGGCAGAGCAATTTTAGGCACGTTTGACGGCGAAAAAATATCTCTTAACGAAATTCACCGTTTTTCAAACGACCCTGTGTCAATAAACGGCACCGTGTATTGGGACGTTCAGCGCCTGTTTTTTGAAATAAAGCAAAGCATGCTTAAAGCCAAAGAATACGGCGGTTTTGACAGCATCGGCATAGACACCTGGGGCGTTGATTTCGGACTTTTGAGAAAAGACGGCTCGCTTATTGAAAACCCCGTTCATTACCGCGACAAAAGAAACGACGGTATGGTAAAGCGAAGCGAAAAATATATGAGCCGCGAAAGGCTTTACGACATAACGGGAATCCAGTTTATGGATTTTAACACGCTTTTTCAGCTGCTTTCTCTTAAAGAAAACAGACCGTACATATTAAAAGAAGCCGACAAGCTTCTTTTTATGCCCGACCTTCTTTCGTATATGCTCACGGGCGAAAAGCACGCCGAATATTCAATCGCCACCACCTCGCAGATGATTGACCTTAAAACAAACGACTGGTCAAAAGAAATTCTCGAAAAATTCGGTATTGACAGAGCGCTTCTTCCCGATATTATCAAAACGGGCACAAAGGCGGGCGTTTTAAGCGACGGGATTTGCGAAGAGCTCGGCGTTAAAAAAGCCGACGTAATAGCCGTTGCGGGGCACGACACGCAAAGCGCCGTTACGGCAACGCCCACCGAGGAGGACGATTTTGCCTTTATCAGCTGCGGCACATGGTCGCTTTTCGGAACGGAAGTAAAAAAGCCGATAATCAATGAAGCCTCTAAACGTCTTAACGTTACAAACGAGGGCGGATACGATTTTTCTACGGCATTTTTAAAGAATATATGCGGACTTTGGCTCATTCAGGAAAGCCGCCGTCAGTGGGCGCGCGAGGGCAAAGAATATTCTTATGCGGACCTTGAAAAACAGGCGCTTGCAAGCGAGCCCTTTAAGTGCTTTATAGACCCCGATGCACCCGATTTTGCGCCCATGGGCGACCTTCCGTCAAGAGTGCGCGAATACTGCAAAAAAACGGGTCAGTATGTTCCCGAAACCGTCGGCGAAATTATGCGCTGTATTTATGAAAGCCTCGCTTTAAAATACCGCCTTACTTTGGGCGCTATAGAAGAGTGCACCGAAAAGAAATATAACAAGCTTCACGTTATGGGCGGCGGCACAAAAGACAAGCTTCTTTTGCAGATGACTGCCGACTGCTGTGCGCTTCCCGTGCTCGGCGGCCCGATTGAAGCGACGGCTTTAGGCAACGTTGCGCTTCAGCTTATAGCTTCGGGCGATATTAAAGACATAAAATCTGCCCGCAGAGTAATAGCAAACGGCGAAAAGCTTACGCTTTATTCACCCGCTTCAGGCAGTAATTGGGACAGTGCCTTTGAGCGTTTTAAAGCCGTTATAGAAAAAATATGAACGATTATTTTGAAATAACCGAAAAAAGCGCCGAAAACGTTTTGCAAAATGCCGAGCGCATTTTTAAAGAAGCGCCGTTAAGGCGCGGCGGCTCAGACGGCGAAAAGAAAGCTTCGGATATGCTTTTTAACGAAATAAAGCCCTATTGCGACGAAGCAAAGAAAGAGACTTTTTCGTTTTCACCGTCGGCGGCAGGCGCAGTTTACAGGCTTTCGTGCGCGCTTGCGCTTTTGGGCACAATTTTTTTAAAGCTTTCCGAAAGCACCGGCTCGCCCGTTTTTACCTGCTTTACGCCTGTTTTTTGCATTGCGGCGTTTTCGCTCTTTTTCGGAAAATTCTTTTTCAACAAAACCGCGCTTGACAAGCCCTTTAAAAAAGCGCGCTCACAAAACCTGTTTTTCACACGGTTTTCAAGAAGCGAAACGCTTTTCAGAATAGTTCTGACAGCAAATACGGACGCGCCGAAAAAGCTTAACACGCCGTTTTTCGGCATAAAAGCGCCGATGATTTTTATTGTTGCGTGCATAATCGGCAACACACTTACGTTTTGCGCTTCGTGCGCGCTTCTTTTGTGCGGCACGCCGCGCGGCTCGCGTTTTTTTGAGCTTGTTACGGCGCTGTGCCTTTTTATGTGTATTTTTTACATAGGCGCGTTTTTTGTTTTTGACATCAAAAAAACGGCTACGGCAACATCGTCGGGCGTTGTTCCGTCGCTTTGCCTTGCCGAAATTATGCGGCTTCTTTCGGATAATTCGGTGCGCTTTCCCAATACCGAGGTGTGTGTGCTTTTAAGCGGAGCGGAACACCCCTGTCACGACGGCGCGCGGGAGTTTATGAACAGGCACAAGCGCGCTTTGAGGGATATTCCGACGGTATTTATTTCTTTGGAGGACCTTGTTACGTCCTCTAAGCTCGCCGTATTTTTTAAAGAGGGCAGCGGCGGAAACCGCCCTGCGGGGATAATTGCCGAATCCGCCGAAGCTTTTGGCGTTTCGATTGCAAAAGAAAAACCGGTTATCGGCACGCCGATGTATACGCCGTTTGAAAGTGCGGGATTTGACGCTTGCTCGTTCGGCACGTCAAAGGCGTTTTCGGCAAAAAGCTTTTTTGAGACTGAAAAAAGCGTTCAGACAAGCAGCCGCGCCGTTCTTGACGCACTTTGCATTTTAAAAGACGCAGTCCGTTTTTACGGAAACGAAAGATAGAGAGGTTTTTTTCATGGCTAAAATACTTAACTGCAAAACCCCGAATATTCCGTGGCAGGAAAAGCCCGCAAATTTTGACGGCCCTGTTTGGAGATATTCCGAGAACCCCATTATTGACAGAAGCTTTGTTAAAGAAGCTAACAGCATTTTTAACTCTGCCGTTGTAAGGCGCGAAAACGATTTTGCCGGTGTTTTCAGAGTTGACGATTTAACAAGGGAACAGTATCTTGTAACGGGCTTCAGTCCCGACGGAATCCACTGGAAGCTTAACGATAAAAAAATCTTTCGCGGCTACGACCCCAGACTTTGCGAGATTGACGGCAAATATTATCTTTCGTGGGTCTGCCACACCGACCGCGGCACTTCGATAGGCATTGCTTCGACCGTTGATTTTGAAAATTGGGAAAGATACGAAAATGCGGTTTTGCCCGTTTCGAGAAACGGCGTTCTTTTCCCGAGAAAAATCGGCGGCAACTATATGCTCTTTACGCGTCCGTGCGACAAAGGCCACACGCCCTACGGCGATATTTTTATAAGCCAAAGCCCCGACCTTACATATTGGGGCAAGCACCGCTTTGTAATAAAGCCCGAAAACAATTGGGAAATGACAAAAGTCGGCGCGGGTCCCACTCCCATTGAAACCGACGAGGGCTGGCTCTGCTTTTATCACGGCGTGCTCACAAGCTGCAACGGCTTTACATACAGCATGGGCGCCATGATAACCGACATTAACGAACCGTGGCGCGTGCTTCACAGAGCTGACTGCTACCTTTTAAGCCCACGCGAGCAATATGAATTTGTGGGCGACGTGCCCAACGTTGTTTTCCCGTGCGCGGCGCTTGCCGACAGCGACTCGGGCAGGATTGCCATTTATTACGGCGGAGCGGACACCGTGGTGGGGCTTGCTTTCACGACGGTTGACGAAACCGTTGACTTTATTAAAAAGCACGATATTATAAAATAATCAAAACCAAAATATACTTTTCTTTTCGCGGCGGACTTTTCCGCCGCGAAAACTTTCGGAGATACATATGACAATTAAAAAATACATCGGCGACAGGGCGTTTTATAAAATGACGCTTTCGGTTGCGTTGCCGATAATGATTCAGAATTTTATCACAAACTTTGTCAGTATGCTCGACAATCTTATGGTAGGCTCTCTCGGAACGGAGCAGATGTCGGGCGTTTCTATTGTCAACCAGCTCATCTTTGTTTTCAGCCTTGCAATATTCGGCGCATTGAGCGGCGCGGGAATTTTTACGGCGCAGTTTTTCGGCAAGGGCGACGACGAAGGCATTCGTTACACGGTGCGCTTTAAAATGATTATAAGCCTTCTTATTTTCGTTGTCGGAACAGCCGTGTTTTTGCTGTTTGACTCACAGCTTATAGGGCTTTTTATTCACGATGTTGACCCCTCGTGCGACCTTAACGCCACAATAGATTTTGCAGAAAGCTATTTAAAGGTTATTTTGTGGGGTCTTTTGCCGTTTACGCTTTCACAGGCGTTTTCAAGCACATTGCGCGAAACGGGCGAAACGCTTGCGCCGATGCTTGCGGGGCTTGCGGCGGTTGTTACAAACTGCGTTTTTAACTATCTTCTTATTTTCGGAAAATTCGGTTTTCCGAAGCTCGGCGTTGTCGGCGCGGCGATTGCAACCGACCTTTCAAGATATGTTGAGTGCATAATAATAATTGCCTACACCTTTATAAAGCGCAGCCGCTTCAAATACATAAACGGTGCGTTTAGAAGCGCATATATCCCCCGCCCCGTTTTAAAGCAAATAACAATTAAGGGTATGCCGCTTTTACTCAACGAATTTCTCTGGTCGTCGGGAATGATGCTTTTAAGCGTTGCCTACAGCCTTCACGGACTTTCGGTGGTTGCGGGCTGCAGCATTTCATCAACGGTTATGAACCTTGCAAACATTGCGTTTTTGTCGCTCGGCTCAAGCATAGGCATAATTATAGGCAAAATTCTCGGCTCGGGCAATTACGAAGAAGCTGTTGACACCGACAGAAAGCTTATAGCTTTTTCGGTTATGCTGAGCATAGTCACGGGAATTATCGTTTTCCTTTTGAGTGACAAAATACCGGAGCTTTACAAAACATCTGAGCTTTCAAAAGAATATGCGGCGTATTTCATAAAGGTATGCGCCTGTTTTGTTCCGCTCGACGCGTTCGCAAACGCCTCATACTTCACAATAAGAAGCGGCGGAAAAACTCTTGTTACGTTTTTGTTTGACAGTATGTTTGTCCTTTTTGTGAGCGTTCCCACGGCATTTTTGCTTTATTATGCCGCAAAGCTTGACATTCACATAATCTTCCCGATAGTGCTTTCGGAAAACATAATAAAGGTTATCGTAGGATTTATTCTTCTTAAAAAGCGCGTTTGGGTGAACAACATAGTATCTGATTAGGCAAAAAAGAGTAAAACCGATACGGTCATTATATTAAATTTTTCTCTTTTATATACCAAAATTTTCGCCGAATTTCACCGAAGAAAAAGGAATTAACCTTTTTCTTCGTTTTTTATTCTTTGACCGCTGCTTCAAACTGTTCTTTTAAATCTGCTTCTATTTCATCCTCATCATTTTCTGTTATATTAAACTCAAAGGTATAGTAATTTTCCGAACTCTTAAAATATATTATTGACGGAACAGTTTTAATTTCATATTCTTTTCTAAAATCCGACAGAACTTTGTCCTCTTCTGTGGTTTCGCTATCTAAATAGAACATTTCAATATTGCCTTCCTTTATTACTTTATTCAATACAGGAACCATTTTACGACACCACTGACACGTTGCTCTTCCTGTATATAAAAAGAACGGAGTACCTTCATTTATTTTGGCATTTACCTCTTCTGCAGTTAATCTTATAAAGCTCATTTCAGCATGTCTATATGCAATCAGCTCCATCTCCAACATCATTTCTTGGCTGTCGCCGGTTTCCTCTTTCGCAAACTTGTTTTCATTAGTTTCATTATCATACACAAGCAGAAATACAAACCCAACAACAATAATAAATGCAACAATAACAATAACTTTTCGTTTGTTTTTCATATATTTAAACCTCGCATCTTGACACTATTTATTGTATATTGTATAATACAATTACGGTGGTGTCAATTCTTTGCTACTGATTTATTGGAGGTGTTATTATGAAAGCTCAAATTTCTGTTTTACTGACCGTTATACTCTTGTTTTCTATGATTTTGCCTGTCAATGCTGTTGTCGAATCACCGAGCATCTATGGCCCATACAACAACTTTGAAGAATTATATCAGGCATATATGCAGGCAGTCGAAGAGGGAGATTCTGAACAGCAAGCATTATTGCTTGAAATCGGAAGAACCAGTCTCCGTGCAGAAATTGAAATGTCACAAGCCAATACCCCTGTCCCCGCTTACGATCCTGTCGAACAGTATTGGCGAGATGAGGTTCTTCCTCAATATTTTAGCTACAGCTATTTTGAAACCCGTAGTAATGGCGTTTGCTTATCCTTGGGAAACAAACTTTCTTATTGGAGTTCTGATGACAAATCCACCGGCTGGACTGCCGTACGCATGACCTATCGAAATCACAGATATTGGGGCAACACGGAGATTATGAAAGAACAATTCTACTGCCATGCTCGTCTTGGCTACGCCGCCATAGAAAACGAGTGGAATTTGGAGCCGTGGAGAACCAACGTCAATCCCATTACATGTAATTAGAGGTGACTTGCCATGATTGAATTAGCTGCGCTCATTTTAGGTTTAGTTTCTTGGGTTCTTCTGCTGTATTGCATTTTCAGGCACAAACATCTTGATCGTCTTAAAATTTTCAAATTTCAAGCTTTGAGCTGGGCGCTGTGCTCCGTTGGCCTCTACATTCCGTCGCTCAGCCAGCAATTGGAGTTTGCGAGAGACGATTATAACGGTATAATTGATTGTGTCTCACCCTTCCACCTTGCATCGTTGTCGCTTTTGGCAGTCACTTTGGTTTTAAGCGTTATATCACTCTGCCTTAGCAAAAAATCTAAATAAGAAAATCATATCTAATTAAACAGGTGACTACTCATTAGTTGAGTAGCCGACCTCTCGCACCACCGTGCGTACCGTTCGGTACACGGCGCTTCAATCATATTGAGTGTTTAGACTTGTGCGCTTTGGATGTGTTATAATATCCACTGCGTGCAAGTCTTTCGTTTTCATTACTATGCTGTTTTCGCATTTTGCGCGAACGATTTTTTTGCTATCGAATTCCCCCTACAAGCAAGCGTCAATGGCATTTTCAAGTAGATTGTCGAATATTATATCAACGCTCCGCGAGCGAATTTTGCCTGCGGAGCGCTTTTGTTTATTATAACTTATTAAAATGCTTCAAAAAAGCTTTGTCTGCCTCGCTTTTTGTCGGCACCGAGGCCGACGCGCCGTATTTTTCGACCGCAAGAGCGGCGGCAACCGATGCGTAGCGCATAGCTTCGCGAACATCTTTTCCGCGGCTTCTTTCGGCTATAAAGCCCGCCGTGTATGTGTCGCCTGCGGCGGTTGTGTCAACGGCGTCGGCTTTTATAGGCTCTGTAAATACCGATGCGTTTTCGGAAGCATAAACGCTTCCCGCTTCGCCGAGGGTGATAACCGCTTCACGGCACCCGAATGAAAGTATATCCCGCGCAGATTTTTCCGCATTATCGGGCGTTACCTCGGTTTTTAAAAGAAGCGACGCTTCGTGCTCGTTTACAAAAATCAAATCGACAAAATGAAAAAGCTCTTTCGGCAGCTCTGTCATAGGCGACGGGTTCAATATAACCTTTTTGCCCGCGGCTTTTGCTTTTTTTGCCGCATAAACGACCGTTGAAAGCGGAATTTCAAGCTGAAAAAGAACGGCGTCGCACGAATTTATCTTTTCTTCGGCGCTGTCAACCGCGGCGCAGTCAACCTCGCCGTTTGCGCCGCTGAAAACAATAATTGTATTGTCGCTTCCGAACACATTTATCAGCGCGGTGCCTGTTCCCTCTTTGCCGAAAGCAACACCCGAAACATCAACTTTTTCATTTTTCAAATTATTTAAAAGCCTTTCGCCGAACGCGTCTTTTCCGACGCAGCCGACGATTGAAACGTCAAGCCCGAGCTTTGACGCGGCTGTTGCCTGATTTGCGCCCTTGCCGCCGCAGGCAACGGCGAAGGATTTTGAAAAAAGCGTTTCGCCCGCCTCGGGCTTTCTTTCGGTTTCGACCGATAAATCAATATTAAGACTGCCTATTACAAGTAATTTCATATATTTTCTCCCGCAAATTTTCTTGTTTACGCCGTTATATTCTTTTGATAAACTCTTTTAAAAGGCGGCTTAAATCTTCGCCCGCGCGGTTTGCCGCTTCAAGCACTCTTTCGTGGCTGTGCTTCACCTTTTGAATACCTGTCGCCATATTTGTAATACAGCTTATTCCCAAAACCTTCATTCCGAGATAATTGCAGGCTATGGTTTCGGGCACGGTGCTCATTCCGACAGCGTCTGCGCCCATATTGGAAAACGCGCGTATTTCGGCGGCAGTTTCATAGCAAGGCCCCATAAACCCGAGATATACGCCCTCTTTTATTTCTGTGCCCGTTTCGGCGGCGGTTTTCTTAAAAAGCTCCCGCAATTCTTTATTATATGCTTCCGTCATATCGGGAAAGCGCACGCCAAAGCGCCCGTCGTTTGGCCCGATAAGCGGATTTGCGCCCATCATATTGATAAAATCGGTAATAAGCATCAGCGTGCCCGGCTCAAAGCTTCGGTTTATGCCGCCGCAGGCGTTTGTAAGAACAACCGTTTCAACGCCCAAAAGCTTTAAAACATAAAACGGATAACAAACCTCTTTCATAGTATAGCCCTCATAAAAATGAAAGCGCCCCTCTAAAGCAAAAACTTCTTTCCCGCAAAGCTCGCCTGTAAGCAGTGCGCCCTTGTGTCCCGAAACGGTGGACACGGGAAAATTCGGTATATCTTTATAGGGCAATTCGGTGCAGTCTTTAAAATCCGCAGTGAGACTGCCGAGCCCAGAGCCTAAAACAAGCGCAATTTTCGGGCGCTTGTTTGTATGTGCCGAAATATATTCCGCGCTTTTTTGCGCCTTTTCATAAAGCTGTTCCGTAAAAATCACTCCGTTTCAATCTGTAGTATCAGTATAACATTATTTTTTAATGATGTCCACAAAACGCCGAAAAAAGCCGCAACCTGCAAATCGCTTTGCAGGCTACGGCTTTTATTAATTATTTAAAGAGGTTGGGTTTGCGTAAATGGGTTGGTTTTTGCTTTCAGCAATAATACTCCATAGGATAAGTGAGGTATTCGTTAGGCTCAAGCTGGTCTGCCGTAACATATCCCGCGGGTGCTCTGAGAAGGCTCGGCAAGCGGTTTACTACGGTAGCGCAGGTGTGCTCAACCGTTGCGGGTTTAACAACATGGAACTCTGTATCGGGCTCGCCGGAAATCTTCCAGTCGCACATATCGCCGTCGCCCTCGCCGTAAACCTTACCGATGGTTTCTTCCTCTACGGTTATGCCCTGCATGGTCTCGATTGTTACAACAGCCGACATACCTATGCAACGGCCCGCTTTAATTGTTTTGCCGAGCGTATCGGAATAAATATCATGGTCGATAACGCAGGGAACGTGTTTTTGCTCGATGGACTTAATCGTAAGACCGAGCTTGTTGCAAATGGCTTCGCTTGCGTTCCAGGCATAAGAGGGCTCAAACTCTTCGGGATGTGCAATTTTCTGCTCAAACTCTTCGGGTGTAAGGTCGCAGCCGTGAGCGTTTGCAAGAGCCAAGCCGTATTCATCAACGTTATAGCTGTATGCGCCTTTAATCTTTGTTATTTTGTGGCAGCCGCCCGCAACGAGCGCAACCATATTAATCCAGAAAATATCCTGCATACCGCTGCCCGTAATCGTGCAGTTGTGAGCCTTTGCGATTGCGTCAAGACGGTTAATCTGCGCGGCAGATGTGGTCCAGGGATAAATTGCCTCTTCACAGGTCGTTATTACATTTATTCCGCGCGAAACGCACTTTTCAACATGGTCGTAAATATCGCCGATAAAGCTGAAAAGAGTAACTATCGCTACGTCTGCGTCGCACTCGTCAAGAACCTTGTCGGCGTCGTTTGAAATGACAACGCCCGTTTTAATCCCAAGTTCCGCAAAATCGCCGACATCCTGACCGACAACCGCCGGGTTGACGTCGATAGCGCCGACAATCTGTGCGCCGTGTTCATGCAAATAACGAAGAATGTACTTGCTCATTTTTCCGCAGCCGTACTGCACAACTTTGATTTTTTCCATAAAAGGTTCCTCCTAAATCAGAAAATTTTTCCAAGCGGTGTTTCCGCTTTTCTGAATATAGTATAAACCCTCATCCACGGTTAGAGTCAAGGAAAATTTGTGAAATTTTTATCGAGCGAAATTCACAGGCACCTGAAGGCGCAAAAACATACTGCGCCGACTGTCGTCAAATACGTTAAATTCGGTCATAATCTCGCAAAAATAGTCGCCGCAGACTGTCCAATTCTGCTCTTTGCAATGCTCGAGCAGCTTTTTTGCAAAATCAATTTCGTCGTCAAAGCTGTCAAGATAAACGCAGGCATACATACCGCTGTCAACAACGGCGGCGTCTGCCAAATCAAGGTTGTCTCTGTAGCCGACAAAAACAAACGTATCTTTCGGGACAAAATTTTCGTTAATAAAATCGTCCTTTTCAATAGAAGTCCCGACGCTGTAGGAGTGAGCCTGCAAAAATCCGCGCTCCATCAGCGCCTTTCTTAAATCAACCAGCTCGCGCTCGAACGCGCGCAAGCCTTCTTTATAAAAATTAGTCTTGCACGGCATTCCCCAAATATAGCGGCGGTCGATGTATTCAAGAACAATCGACCCCTGCACGGGCGACTTGCGGTAACGCTCGATTGAAGCTATAGCCCTTTCAACCGCGTCGTGCTGGGCGCGCAAAAGGCGCATCTGACTATGAAGCTGCTCGTTCTTTTGGTTAAGAATCGTTTCTATAAGCACAATATCTTCTTTTTTTAAGACCTCGCCGATTTCCGTAAGGCTCATGCCAAGCTCTTTCATATAAGCTATCATATCAAGCCGTGCATTTTGCGCGATGTCGTAATAGCGGTAGCCCGTTTCGGGGTCCTTGTGCTTCGGCACCAAAAGCCCCAATTCATCGTAAAGCCGAAGCGTTGCAACCGTAAGGCGGCTCATTTCTGCCATTTTCCCTATGGAAATAAGCTCTTTTTCCATTGTTCGACACCTCTGAAACTCTGTTCTTACTTTAGAGTTTAGCAAATTTTTCCGGCAATGTCAATCGGCACTCAATGTCAATCAGCACTCTGCGGTATATTTAATATTTTAAAAAAACAGAGCCGTAAAAAATGCATTTTTACAGCTCTATTTATTTTAAATCAGTTTTGTATTAAGCTTATTTTTTCGCTTTCTTTTCGGCTCTGAGCTTTTCGGCAAACGCTTTTTCTTCTTTTTCAAGCTGAATGCGTCTTTCCTCCTCAAGGCGTCTTTCCTCGGCGGCTCTTACCTTTGCGTCGTCATACATAGCGGCGATTTTTTCAAAGTGAGAGTAATTTTCTTTTTCGTCGAGAAGTCTTTTTGCGTTGAGATAGGTTTTTGCCGCGGAATAATAGAGCGAATGCTCTTTTGTTGCCTTTTTAAGGTTGACGTTAAGCTCGCGGCGCTCTTTGGAAGAAGCTTTAAGTGCGTCTTTAATCTCTTTGACCTTGTCGGTTGATTTTGCTTTTTTCGCAATATCAAGCTCGTCATAAAGCTTTTTCTGGCGTTCGTCAAGCTCCTGCTCGCGGCGGTCAAAATCGTCGAAAACAGATGTGTCGAACTCTGTAAGCGTTCCGCCGAAGTTTTTGTTTATAACCTTTTTGCTGTTGAGTCTGCCGACGGCGCTTTCAATCATGGCTTTTCTGTAAAGCTTTTCTTCCTCGGTCGCTTTCGGAAGCGCCTTTGCCTGTTTTACAATATCGTCGTTGACATTTACAAGACCGGCAAGGCCGCCCGCATATATGCCCTCTGCAACACGAACTTTTTCTTTTACAAGCTCTGTTGAGAACTTGTCCATCTCTTTATTGACTATTGCCGAAATTTCTATGTTGTCGTTATAATCGCGCGCGTCATACCATGCCTTTTTGGCGGCTTTGACAGCGGCTTTTTTCTCTGCCTTTGAGCTGTATTTTGCGTTCTTTGCGGCACCGATACCCTTTTTAACTTCTTTAAGGTCAAGGGGCGACGCGTTTTCAAGGCTCTTTGCCTCTTCGATTATATCAATGCTTTCAACAAGCGCGTCGTCTCTTAAAGCGCCGTTGCCGAAGTCCTCAAACATAGCCCTTATTTTAAGAACCTTTATCATTGCCTTTTGCTTGACTTCGGAAAGGTCATAGAAGAAATATGGGATAACGTTCATTGCCGCGCCTATTACGGAAGCGACTATAAGTATTCCGATTATGTGATGGAATGTATCCAAATCGTAAAGGACGTCGTATGCGTTGAATTTGCCCGCAAGAAGCTCATCGGCTTTTTCGGCGGTTATGGCGCCCGCCTTTAAAAGCTCCGACACCTTAGAGGGTGTGAACATACTTGCCGCCGCTTCTTCGTTTATGCCGCCGCGCTCGTAAAGAGTGGGAAGCACCGAGCTTGTAAGAAGCGTGATTACCGTACCTATAAGACCGACCGCACTGAACATACCGTCTATTCTTTCGCCTGTTACATACTGCTGATAGTCACGGATGTCGCCGTTAAGAGCGGGCGTAAGAATATGAGCGAACGCGCCGACCACGCCGTTTGCAAACAGGCAGATAAGCACGACCCATATAACCGCTGCGGGGTTAACATATCTTATAACGGGGTACATTGTTGCGATAAACAGAATGTTGAAAAGGTTTGTAACGACAAGCACGTTTCTTTTGCCGAAGCGTTTTATCATAAACGGCGCAAGAATCATTCCCCAGAACGAGGCGTTGCCGTAAATTGTGGTTATAAGAGCATAGCCGCCCGCGCCGCACGCCTTTTGATAGTTATAAAGCCACCAAAGAATGTTGCCGTAAGCGCCCTCCAAAAATCCGAGCCAGCCGGCAAGCGAGATAATCCAGAAATATTTGTTT
Source organism: Ruminococcaceae bacterium UBA6364 (assembly GCA_002440045.1). Taxonomy (GTDB): domain Bacteria; phylum Bacillota; class Clostridia; order Oscillospirales; family Acutalibacteraceae; genus DTU089. The sequence goes on from DJRI01000031.1 coordinate 16,870, forward strand.
TTGGCAACCGCCCTGAAAGCGTCGATAAAACGAATCTGAATAACGTGCGTTTTTGCCTGAACAATCTTTTCTTCAACGTTGACATAAGCAATTATGCCTATGAGCATACCGACAATGATAATCGGCGGATAAACATAACGGTAAATGCGAATATCGTTAAGTGTATCGGTGCCCGTTATCATACGGCCGAACAGCGGTACGATTATGTTAACTATCGAGGGAGCGAGCGAGTCCGTAACCGCTTTTATGGAGCTGACGTTTGCGCGCTCCTGCGAGTTGGGCGAAAGAACAACAACATAGTTGTTGTAAACCTCGTAAAAGAACATATAAAAGAACTGGAAGCCGATGTTGAAAAGCAACACGACAACGCAAGCCCAAAATTCGCTCATTTTTTCATACGGCATCCACACAAAGCCGATGCCGAGAATTGCCGTGGGAATACCCATACTCATAAGGTACGGTCTGTATTTACCCTTTTTGTTGCGCGTGTTATCAATTATGTTTGCCCTGAGCGCCGTAAGCGGGAACGACGCCAAAACGCCGAGTATGTAAATAACATAGAGCGCCGACGGCTTTATGCCGATAACATTGCCTATAAGGTTGTTGCCGACAGAGAGAATCATACCCTCAACGCAGGTGATGATGGCTTTAAAACCGATACCGCCGCCTGCGAGCGACAAAATCTCCTTATAATTCATATAGTTTCCGAGCGGCGGCACTTTCCAATATGTTTTGACCTTGGAAAGCCCGTCCGACAGCTTTTCGCGTAAGTTCATCTCGCACCTTCTTAAAACAAATTCAGATTTAAGTATAACATATTTTTTCGTTTTGTCACACAGCATTTGTGCCGAAAATACAATTGTTTAATTGGGCGTTTTGCACAAAACCCCGTTGACACAAAAATCCGCGCACCGAAAACAGTGCGCGGAACACGGGTTTAGCTTTAATTACAGGTTGTCAATATATCGGCACGCCGCAAGAGACGCCGCCGCGCCGTCGGCCACAGCCGTTGTGATTTGCCTGATTGTTTTTTTGCGGCAATCACCCGCCGCAAACACGCCCGCCGTTTTTGTGAAGCAGTTTTCGCCCGAATCGAAATACCCGTCCGAAAGGGCGGCAATATCCGAAAATACGGCGTTTTTCGGCTCAAGGCCTATCGCAACAAAAAGTCCGTCAAGCGCTATTTCTTCTTCATCGCCGTCGGCTCTTTTGATAACTGCGCCCGAAAGCTCGCCGTCGCCTAAAAGCGCTTTGACCTCTACGCCCGTTTTAAACTCAACGTTATTTTTCGTTTCAAGAATTTCTATAAGCTTTCTTTCGCCCGTCAGATAGTCGAGGTTTTGAAGCACATACACCTTTTTGCATATGTCCGAAAGCAGTACCGCCTCCTGAAGCGCCGAGTTGCCGCCGCCGACAACGGCGACCGTTTTGCCGCCGAAGAACGCGCCGTCGCAAACGGCGCAATACGAAACGCCCTTGCCCGTAAGCTCGTTTTCGTTTTCAAGCCCGAGCTGTCTGTGGCGAACGCCCACGGCAATTATTACGGCTTTTGCCTCGTACTTTTTGTCGTTTGCAAAAACAAGCTTTCTTATGCCCTCGTCAATAATTCCCGTGATCTCTTCCATTTCGACCTCGGCGCCCAAAGAAAGCGCCTGGTCAAGCATTTTGTCGGCAAGCTCGTTGCCGCTTATCTCGGAAAAGCCCGGATAATTTTCTATTTTAGGCGAAAATGTAACCTGACCGCCGAACGTGCTTTTTTCTATAACAAGCACGCTTTTGCCCGCGCGCCTTGCATAAAGCGCCGCGGTGAGCCCCGCGGGACCCGCGCCGATGACAATTATATCATACATAATATATATCCCTCTTTTAAAAACACAGTGGGGCTGTAAAAAAGTTCGGACCGCAAAAAGCATAAAAAGGATAATTAATTGCTTTTTGCTATGAATTAATTCACCCTCGGAGTAACTCTGTACACCGTCGGATAAGTCATTCCGAACAATTTTTCAAAGCCCGTTCCGGTTGTAAAATTGTATGGGGCTGTAAAAACTTTTTTACAGCCCCCGGTTTTTATAACGTCTCGGTGAACGATTTAATTGCAGGAAGGTCCGCAATAACCGTGTGCTCGTCGCCGTTTGAAATCACAAGTGACGGAGCCTGTTTAAGACCGAGCTTTATTGCAAGCTCTTTGTTGTCCTCAACATAAAGCTTTTCGTAAGAAACGCCCGCTTTATCAAGGAACTGAGCCGCTATTTTGCATTTGGGGCAGGTTTTTGTTGCGAAAAGTGTGTATTTAACGTCGCCCTCGGCGTTAATCACCTTATCCGAAACGCCCATATCGCCGCAGCAGGCGCAATGCGCGTGGTCAACCGTTCTGTCCTCTTTTTTCAAGTGAGAGTTTGCTATGTCGTAAACTCTTCTCTCTTTAAACTCTTCTGCCTTGCCGTCGTTCCAGTTCTGAACGGGGCGATAGTAGCCCGTTATACGGCTGTAAACCTCGGTTGTGCCGCCGCAGTCGGGGCAGGTGTACTCTTCACCCTTTATATATCCGTGGTTTTTGCATACGGAATATGTGGGAGAAAGCGTGTAATAAGGAAGCTTGTAGTTTTCGGCAATCTTTCTTACAAGGTCCGCAGCAGCCCTCCAATCGGGAAGCTTTTCGCCGAGGAACGCATGGAAAACAGTGCCCGAGGTATAAAGCGTCTGAAGCTCGTCCTGAATATCGAGCGCTTCAAAAACATCTGCCGTAAAGCTTACGGGAAGATGCGAGCTGTTTGTGTAATAAGGCGTTCCGCAGTCGCCCGAAGCCGTGATAATGTCGGGATAGCGCTTTTTGTCGTGCTTTGCAAGACGGTAAGTGGTGCTTTCCGCAGGTGTTGCTTCAAGGTTATAAAGGTCGCCGTAAGCCTCCTGATAATCGGAGAGTCTGTCTCTCATATGATTGAGAACTTCTTTTGTGAACTCCTGAGTCTCTTTGTGGGTCATATCTTTTCTGAGCCACTTTGCGTTAAGACCGACTTCGTTCATACCGATAAGACCGATGGTTGAGAAGTGGTTGTTGAACGTGCCGAGGTATCTCTTTGTGTAAGGGTAAAGTCCCTCGTCAAGAAGCTTTGTGATTATTGTTCTTTTTACTTTAAGAGAACGCGCGGCAATATCCATAAGCTTGTCAAGGCGTTTATAGAAGTCCTCGACGTTTTCGGCAAGATATGCAATTCGCGGCATATTAATGGTTACAACGCCGACAGAACCTGTGCTTTCGCCGCTGCCGAAATAGCCGCCGCTTTTCTTTCTTAACTCGCGAAGGTCAAGACGAAGTCTGCAGCACATGGAGCGAACGTCGGACGGCTCCATATCCGAATTGACATAGTTTGAGAAATAAGGCGTGCCGTATTTTGCGGTCATTTCAAAAAGGAGCTTGTTGTTCTCGGTTTCGGACCAGTCAAAATCGCGGGTTATCGAATATGTGGGAATGGGATATTGGAAGCCTCTGCCGTGAGCGTCGCCCTCAATCATAATCTCGATGAAGGCTTTGTTCACCATATCCATTTCTTTTTTGCAGTCGCCGTAGGTGAAATCCATCTCTTTGCCGCCGACTATTGCGGGCATATCTTTAAGGTCCGCGGGAACAGTCCAGTCAAGAGTGATGTTTGAAAACGGAGCCTGAGTGCCCCAGCGCGACGGCGTGTTCACGCCGAAAATGAATGATTCAAGGCATTTTTTAACCTGGTTATAGTCAAGATTGTCAGCCCTTACAAACGGTGCAAGGTATGTGTCGAACGACGAAAACGCCTGTGCGCCCGCCCACTCGTTCTGCATAATGCCGAGGAAGTTGACCATCT